>NZ_SPHN01000015.1:0-81397 GCF_005844145.1 Enterococcus sp. BSD2780061688st2 D3 | reverse complement strand
CGATCAATATGTTACTTCACGTTATGGTTCATGGGATGCTGCCCAAGCATTCTGGTTAGCTAACGGTTGGTACTAAGCTAAAAAATAAAAAGATAGATAGCCTTTTGACAGGTTATCTATCTTTTTTTATTTTTTCAGAAAAACTGGTTCTCCATCTTCGTACTAACAGAAGTAAAATAAAAGAAACATTTTTAGGAGGTTTCTTTATGCCCATTGAGCGCACCGATTCAACCATATTATCCGCCCAGATAGAAGATAAGCTACTTTCTCAAGTCAATAATTTCCAAAACAGTCCGGATTTTCAATCCCAAATGAAATGGCCTTCCTCTTCATTCGTAGATACACCCTGCACGTCTGATTTTCATTCAGAACATTACATTGCCACAGAAGAGTATCAGCTTTTCGCAGACCTTAACTTCGTATCTCAAAATGACTCATATAGCAGTTTGCGGATAGACAATACAATACCTCTCTCTTTGAACCAACAAGAAATCAATCCAACAATACCAGTCGGGAAAAATAATCGCAAAAGATCGTTTCGCTTTGAGCGAACACAAAAAGCAGCCCACGCACTTTTGACTAACCCTAACCACTCCTACAAAGAGATTGCTAATGAATATCAGATTTCATATACAACTATCACCTACATCAAAAAACAGCTAGGAGTGAGATCTACCTACCGTGCTGAAAAATTCCAACGTGTTGAACAAAAATTAAAAGAACATCCTAATTCCACTTATAAAGAACTCCAAGAAGAGTTTAATATATCCACTAAAACAATTTATAAAATAAAAAAGAAGCTGTCACATCTATCCAGTCAGCAAAGAAAAATACATAAAAACTTAAGCCATACATCCTCTCAAATCGAAAAAAACAGCATGAAAAAAATCCAAGACAGATTCTCTTTAGAAACAAAAGTCATTCAACAGCCCAGAAACGAAACAATATCACAGCCTTTAGTGAGGTATTAGTCTTTCTTCGATTCCAAACTAGACTAGCACTTACTACTTCTGAGATTGCTTTATTTTTTTGATCGCCCAATCATAATGGCTAGCTGTCGAAGAAATAAAGTAACTCCCTAGAGTCGTGTTCCCTGTCCAGTCAAATTTTTTCTTTTCAAATAACTCAGCATTATCAAATTCCTCTGCTAATGACATCACTTGTTCATGTGTTTGATGCACGAGAGATTTTGCATCAGACAACAGCGTGTTTTCATGCTTTACAACAAATTCAACATTCATTTGTCCATAGGTTCGCCAGTTGTATGGTGCTGGTAAAAACGGAATTTTCTCTTGCTTCCGATTCTTTTGGACCCAATTTAGTAAAAGCTGATGCCACTCATAAAGATGGATCAAAACATCTTTTAAGTCTTTATCTCTTCGCCAATGGGCCTCTTTTTTCTTCGCTAAAAACGCTTCATCAAATAAGAATGGTGCTTGCTGTTCTTCTTCACTCAATTTTGCGATCTCTTCCCATAATTCAGCAAATTTTTGATTCGCTGCTACAATCAATTCATCTTTTGATTTTGGTCTCATGTACTTCCTCCTATTATTTTCTGTCTTAACACGTTTTATTTTTATATTTTGATTGTAACAAACACTCACAGATCCAGCGAATGATTACAGGTATTTAGAAAAAAGCATTGTAATTCCCATGATCTTTTGCTAAAGTACGTCTCAAACAGATAAAATGTATGAATATTCTGACTAAATACCCATTACTCGTTTATTCAGAACTTTTAGGAGGTATTTTTATGAACGCAATTTTTAATGGTCAACTTATTCCCAAAGATGAAATCACTATTTCACCTGATGATCGCGGCTATCATTTCGGGGATGGTCTATATGAAGTAGTCCGTGTTTACGATCAACAGATGTTCATGTTTTCAGAACATTTCGATCGTTTAAAGGTTGGGGCTGAGAAAATCCATTTAACTCTTCCATTCGAAAAACATGAACTTCAAGAGCAATTTCAACAACTTATCCAGAAAAACCATGTGAGTGAAGGAGAAATCTATTTTCAGATTTCTCGAGGAATCGTATCGCCCAGACAACATCTGATCCCAGATTCTAAGAAAACAACACCGATTTATCTCGCCTACACGATCCCCATTGAACGACCCGTTGCAATGCAAAAAAACGGAATCCGTGCAACGGTCATTGAAGATACCCGCTGGTTACATTGTGACATCAAATCATTAAGTCTGATTGGCAATATCCTCTCACTCGATGAAGCTGCCAGAAAAGGATTCGATGACGCTATTTTACAAAGAGACGGAAAGATCACAGAAGCATCTGCCTCAAATGTCTGGTTTGTCGTTGACGACATTTTATATACCCACCCTGATGGCAACCTTGTTTTGCCAGGTATCACTAAAATGCAGATTTTAAAATTAGCTCGTGCAAATGGACTAAAAGTCTGTGAAACTCCTTTTTCTGTCACTCAGTTAGATAAAATCACTGAATGTTTTATTTCCAATAGTATTTATGAAATCGTACCAGTCATTTCAATCGACGGTAAACAGATTGCTGATGGCCAGTGTGGAGCAATCACCAAGAAACTGCAAACACTTTATATTGACTCTATCCGCACCTCACATTGATTTTTTTAATCTATTCATTGATCGTAACTCAGGATAAAAATTGGAGGAAATGTCATGGTATTAAATGAAGATTATCAAGTAGCTGTTCCTACTGCTTTTTATGAAGATGAAACCTTAAATTTAAAAGCCACGTTACAACATATTGATTATTTGGCTACTCAAGGTGTTCAATCAGTTTTAGTAGGCGGCTCAACTGGCGAACAACATTCATTGACGTTACTAGAAAAATTACAGTTACTTGACGCGCTAAAAAAACTAAATATGTATAATGACTTGGAAATCGTTTTTGGTGTATCTAGTATTCGCCAAAAAGAGGCAGAAATCCTCGCTCAAAAAATCAATACTTCGAATGAAGTCACAGGAATATTATTAGGTTTTCCTCCTTATATTCTTCCTTCACAACAGGAAGCTATTTCCTATGCGAAATCGGTGATCTCCTTTGCCAATAAGCCAACGATACTCTATAACAATCCGCGTCGTACCGGCTTTGACATCACTATAGACACCTATTTGACACTTTTAAAAGACGATCGGGTCATCGGAATAAAAGAAGCCGGAAATCCAGCTCATCTTCCTGAACTTCTCGCTAAAATAGAAAAACCTTTAAAAGTCTACATGGGTGGTGAATCAGCTGTAACAGAAAAACTAGCTTTAGGATTCAATGCCATTTCTTCTATTGCTGGAAATATTTATCCCACAGAAATCAAGCAATGGTTTACTGAATTGAAAAATAAACAACCCTCCTCTGATCAAACGATTGCTACAAAAATCGAGGAGTTATACGCCCATTCCCCACTTCCTTACGTAAAAAGCAAAATAAGCGAAAATGAAGGTATTTCTTTTGGAATCTGCCGCCGACCATTAGGAAATAATGAATAATGTAGATTAGCCAACAATAAATACTTGTAAAAACAATCTCACTCCAATCACTCATTCATCTTTTTTGAGAGTGACTTACTGTGTTCTTATCCTTCCATCAAGTTCGCGGCAAAGAGACTGGGACAAAAGTGTTTCTTACTTTTGTCCCACGCTTTTTTTGAAATTTCCCAAAATCCTGACTTTTGGACGCCGTTTATTTGAGAGAGACTGGGACAGAAGTGTTTAACTCCGAGAAATAAGAAGAAATTCACGAAAATTGCTTTTCAAATTTTTGTGAATTTCGGCTTATTTCCGAAGGAGTTGCTTCTGCTCCCGCCGTTTATTCGTGAGTCTGTAGCAAACGTGATTTTTAGATTTATCCCACATTCGTTTTGATTTTTCATTTGCTATGAACAGACTATTCTTTACACTTTACAGGCGTTCATGCCAGATACCTATTTTCTATTTTTAGCAACAAACACGAAGCGGTGTTGCATGTTAAAAATGCTACCATGCCTCAACAACTCTTCATACAATGAAAGTAGCTCTTCAAAATTTTTTTCCACTGAAAAATCATGATATTCCCATTTGATTGTTCGTAAATAATAGATCAAACCAGGCATATCGAAAAAAAGTTGTTTTAAATAGGCTTCATCCTCCCGTAAAATGTCAAAATCAGCTTTTTCCAATTCTTTTTTTACAGTTGCAAGATGAAAATCAAAACTTTCCTTCTTATACCCTTTAAGCAACCGCGAAGCTAGATTTACTCCATTGAAATCCCCAACTTGCTGCGAGATAAACAAGCCATCTTTTTTAAGCACACGTTTTACTTCTGTTAGCGAAAATGATTCATGGGAATTGATGACCAAGTCGAATGAGTCATCAGGAAACGCTAAATATCCATCTTTTTCTACAAATTGAACTGTCACACCTTTGGGCTGTAAAGTGTTTACTAGCAATTCATAATTAGGTAAATAGCCTTCTGTTACAGCAGTTTTTCTATAAGGATGATGGAAAGTCTGTAGTAACTCGCCTCCACCAGTTCCCATATCCAAAAGCATCATTTCTTTACTTAAATGTGTTAGAACCAACTCTCGGTAATTCCAAACTGGCTCTTCGCAGTACCACCGATCGTTTAAATAGGAAAAATCCCAGCCAGAAAACTCTTTTTGTCTCTTTTCACTTTGTAACCATTCTTTTTTTAATCGTTGTTCATCCATTTGATTAGCTCCCTTAGTCTTTGAGTTGTTTTAGGGTCGATATCAATTGGTTGGATAACTCCAGTACTCGATATAGTTCTATCCAACCAACTATATCGAGTAGTTACTTCGACGTTTTACCATTTTCTTTCTCCTTAATTGTTTATGTAATTATCATACCACGAAACCGTTTTCTATAATATGTCTATTTAACTTACGCCAGAACAAGTCCTCGTTAAAATTTAAAACTTCTATTTAACTATCCCGTAATCTTGGTTTTAGAATTTATTCATTGCTATACTGGCGTATAAAAACATATACTGTTTAAACACGTTAAATGGTGCTAGATATCAAGAAAACAAGGTATGCAAGCAATGCTGTCCTCTGATTTTTCAGTATGCAAGTCATGCTTTCTTGAAAAACAAAGAGGAAATTCTTATAATGAACTCACATCAAGGAAGGAAAATAAAAAATGGAATTTGGCGATAAAATCAAAGAACTACGTAGACAAAATAAACTCACACAGGAGCAATTTACAACAAAATTAACTGTTACTAGACAGGCGGTATCCAATTGGGAAAACAATCGAAACCTACCTGATCTAGAAATGTTGATTTTGATTTCCACTATTTTTCATCTTTCACTTGATGAATTGATTTTAGGAGGAAACAACATGAATCATCTGACAGAAAAATTGATCAACGACAGTAGTAAAACAAAACGAGCAAAGTACAATATGATCACTGCTCTCATTGGTTCCTTGTTATTATTCTTAGGATTCTTCTGCTTTTTTATCAAATCCACCTCAGTTGAATATATCGACACTGCAGGAATCCTACATGAAAACTTTTATTTACTTGGGCTTGGCTACATCTTTTTATTCTCCGGTATCCTAGTTTTTCTAGTAACGGGAATCAGCTATCTTCTAGCCGTTGTAAAAAAACGATCCTAGCATTTCAAGAAAAATAGATAGAAAATAAACTAAGTAACTTATCATCGACTCAGTCCTTTGTGATAAATTACTTAGTTTATTGTGGAAATGTAACTTTTTATTTCACATGCAAATCAGATATCCTCACTACATAACCATTCAATACCTTCTCAATTGCACTCTGCTTCCTATTCCATAGACAATTTATATCGTTAGACATTCTAAAAAAACAGGTGAAATCATCTCTTACTTATCTAAAGAATTCAATTTTGACACTCAAATTTGTGATAATGTATTTCTTCTAACTATAAATACGATTAGAAAAATAAAAGAATAATTTTTATTTATTTGTAGAAAGATAGCAGAAACTATTTTGCTATAATAAAATGTAAATCATTACTTTAAAAAATCTAGTCCATCACAGTGATCCATTGATCTACTCCCACTGTCTTTTTAATGATTACTATTTTTTTAAATCACACTCTCTAATAATCAAGCAAAAAAATTTTCAAATGCTGTTAAATCAGTATTTCCAACTATGTAAAAGAACTTTTACACTGTTTTTTCAACTAAAATAAAGATATTTGATAGTTGAAAAAACACGATTGATCTATTCTTTAGGAAGAAGGAGCGAATAAAATGAACCTAAGTAAACAAATCAAAAAATTTAGGAAGCAATGTGATTTTTCACAAGAAGAATTAGCCGAGAAGTTATTTGTTTCACGACAGACTATTTCCAACTGGGAGAACGAGCGTAGTTATCCTGATGTCCATAACCTGTTATTACTCAGTGTTCTTTTTGATGTTTCTTTAGATGAATTAGTCAAAGGAGATGTTGAAAAAATGAAAGAAAAAATTTCTGCAGTAAACATGGATAAGTATACTAAAATCATGATGATTTTTAGTATATTATCTGCTATCTCGATTGGACCATCCTTATTTTTACCAAATTATTGGTGGATCGTCCCACCACTTATACTATGGTTGATCTCTATGTATGCAGCATTGAAAATCGAAAAAATAAAAAAAGAAAGCGATGTTCAAACGTATAAAGAAATCGTGGCATTTATCGAAAATAAAGATGTTGATTCAGTTAGAAAATTAAGAAACAAGAAAAAAGATCTTATATCAAAGGTTTTCATTGTATCTATATACTCACTCATCTTTGGTATTATTGCATTGATCATGTGTATCCCTTTTATATTGAGTCGTTAAGTAAATGAAAAAGTCCAATCAGTTTGGGAACTTACCCAATAATTTGAAACAGAATAAAAACGTGTCTCTTGCTGGATGACTTTAACCCAGTAAGAGACACGTTTTAAATGGAAAGTGGAAATAGCATTTTAGTTACTAGTTGGCTGTGCTTTTATTCCAGATTGACGATATTGTTTCCTTCAAAAACCTTTTTTGCTCTTTTAGCAATCGCCCATGTCGTTGAAAAATCAATAGACGCCCCTACGCCAGCGCCTACAATCGGAACTACTTTTACTAAATTAATTGTTCCCTTTGTTCCAGCCTTGGTTATAAACCTAAATCCTATTCTTTGATTTATTTTAGTTAAAATTTTACCCGGAATTTTATTTACCGCATTTAAAGCAATTTTATTCCCTACTTGCACACCTGTGTTTTTAAATGTGTCTGCTATAGCATTGCCAACTAAGCAACTATAAACAAAAGTCTGAACTTCATCATCTCTCAAATCATACCCTCTAATCAATGCAATAGCAGCTACCATTCTCATTTGAACATATATAGGCAACAACCTTCTTGTTCAAGTTTCTTTATTTTATGATGGACATCAAAAAGTGCGCTCCCTTACTCAGGAAACGCACTTTCTCCATATTTTTCAACTTCTTGAACCCGCCGATACAAGCTATTAGCGTGAATCTTTAGTTGTAGACTAATTTCTTTTACAGAAAATATTTCTTCAATGACTAGTTTTACAGCGACAATTTTAAATATTTTATCACATGAGCATCTTGGTATAATCTGGATTCTCGCTTTCCCTTAACTTTTTATCTAGTTTATTATACCAAGTCCAGTTTTATGAGTGTACTACATTTTTGGTCTAACTTTTAGAGGTCAATACAATTTTCTTACCTGAATATCTAATTGTTTCCTCCCTCACCAATGATCAATTGTTTCTTTACATTGTACAATCTTGTATACTTTTCTAATAATGAATGCATCTCAGATGCTCTTTTTGGATTTGGTGAAAATTTTTCGTAGACTGTTTTCGTAGAGAAAGTTGGATATGCTGATTTTAATGCACCGAACGAAACTGCTTCGTCCATCTTTATAACTTTTACCTCCATATTTAAAACATCAGCTTTCATTTGCAGCCACAAGGAATTATTAATAGCTGGACCAATCACGGCTAAACGTTTTATACTTTCTAAAGGAAAACAATTAGCTACGTATTTCATCTCCAAAGACAATCCTACTAAAATTCCTAGCAAGATATCTTTTGACGTTGTATCAAGTTTCAAACCGTACAAAAGCCCTTTCGATTTACTGTTTTTAAAAGGTGCTCCTGAACCATTTAAATGAGGCAGAAACAATAATGAGTCGTTCAGTTTTACATGATTATTCATATAGTCTTGATACAAATTTTCACATTCTTTTAGAAATGATAAATTACTCTTATTGAATAACTCTTGGTACCAAGCAAAAGCGCTACCTCCAGTAGGCATGGAAGAGAATAACGTATAATATTGAGGCCTTGTATAAATTCCATTCGATAATGAATGTTCCAGGTGTTTATTATCGTTAAAATTAGTATCACTAATCAATAGCAACCCTTCCGTTGTTCCTGTTGAATTTAACAATTCATCAGGCTCTAATCCTATTCCCAATGCTCCAACCATATGATCATGTCCAGCAATTCTCACAGAAATATGCTCTTTAGTTAATTCTCCACTATCTGTATAACCCACTATCTCTCCAGAACGGACAACTTCAGGAAAGTAAATTATCTCCTCGAGTTCAAACATTTTCAATATTTCTTTTGACCACTGTCTTTTGTTTAAATCATAGCAAAGTGTTCGACTTGCCATAGAAAATTCAGTTTTCATTTCCCCTGTCAAAAAGAAGCACAGTAAATCAGGAATATTGAGCCAAGTTAACGGCTGAGATGTAGAGATTTTTAACTCTTCCACCATCCATTTTATTTTAGGTAAACTATAATTAGTATGGGCAGGAAGACCGGTAATATCATAAATTATTTCTTTTTCCTCGTCTGTTAAACGATCAATATATTTGGTAGCTCTCTTATCATACCAAGCAATCAACGGCGTAATGATATCTCCATTATTATCAACAAGAACCCCAGCTTCACCAACACTGGAAATGTTGATTGAATCAATATTTCCAGTGTTGGTAGAAATAAACGTTTTTAAAATCGTTGAAAGTCGATACCAAATCGACTCTAAATCAAATAGCTCTCCAAAAGTATCTTCTTTTTTATCTGTTTGAAATGTTTCTCTATCAATTAATTTTCCTGTAGTAATTTCAAATAAAGATACTTTAGAATTCGTTGTTCCAACATCAATTGTGATAGCTAGATTTCCACTCATTTAGAAGTTCCTTCATCGATCAAATGAGTTTGTTTATACGTTACTTTATAAATCCAGAATATAATTACTCCAACTACAGGAATCAAACCAAGAGCAAGAATATTTCCGTTGAATATTTGTAATAGCCAGAATCTTAATGGATTCCCTCCATCTAAGAAACTAGATACTAATCCACTCGATCCTTCTGGAAAACTGAAATTTACATCTTTTGCCATGCCTGTAATAAAAGGTGCAATTGCTGATGCAATATACAGATCACCAATTATAATTGGAATAGCAATTATTACAGCTCTAAATACATTTCCTTTTGTTGATAAAACAACCATTGAAGCCATTACAGCTAAATTTGCTAAATCACCTAATGGCAAAACAGTATTTCCAGGTAAAACAAATGCTAGAAGAACTGCAATTGGTGTTAATAATAAAGCTGTAGAAATAATTGCTGGATTACCAACAGCGACTGCAATATCTAGCCCTATATATAAATCATCTCTATCTGGATATCGTTCATTTAAAAACTTTTTGATTGCTTCTGATAAAGGCAATAATCCTTCCATCAAAATACGCACCATACGAGGCAAAATAAACATTACTGCACCGATACTAATACCTGTTGTTAAAATTCCTTGAAGATCATATCCCGCAACAATACCTAGAAGCAAACCAAGAACTGTACCTACCATCATTGGCTCACCAAAAATGCCGAATCGTTTTTGAATTGTCATAGGATTGATATCAATATTTCGGACACCAGGAATCATATCAATAATTTTATTTCCGATTAAACCAATAGGGAAAAAGGTAATTGAAGAGACCGTTGGTAATGAGATTCCTTCCAAACCAAAATATTCTGCTCCCATTGGCGCTGCCCAGTCTGCTAATTTAAACACAATAATCGCAATGACTGCTGAAGCTAATATTCCCAACCAGAAACTACCTGTGCTATAATATACTAAGGTTCCTGCTAGTGCAAAATGCCAGTAATTCCACATATCGACATCAACTGTTCGTGTTTGTTTAATGGCAATCATGATAACATTGATCAACATAGTCAAAGGAATAACGAATGGGGCGATTGGTGATCCCCATGTAATTGCTGATAAAGGCGGCCAACCTAAGTCAACTACAGGGAGATTAATGCCAGTTTGTTCTACCATAGCTTGTGCTGCAGGACCTACATTGTTTGTTAAAATATCGAAAATTGCATAAATACCAACAAATCCAATACCAACGGTTAATGACGAGCGTAATGCTTTGGCAGGCTTTATTTTAAAGAACAATGCTAAAATAAATAACACTAAAGGCAACATTACAGTGGGACCAAATCTTAGAATATACTGCACACCATCATACAATTTTGCTCCAATATCTCCCATATTATTCACCTTCTGTTAACTCAGAATAAATACTGTTCAATACTTTATCTTCATTAATTCCTGTAATTAAAGCTAAACCATTGATAACAGGTACATCTAATTCGTACGGAATTTTTAATGTTGAAACAATCAAGTCTGCATTATCAGAATTTGACTGTACCGAAGCAACATTTGTCTGAGAGTAATTGACATCTGTTAACCCTCTTTCTTTCAAAAATCCCATTACCTCTTCAGCTACAGCTGTTGAAGTTGCAATTCCTGTTGCACATACAAATAATAGATTTTTAGTCATTTTATTTCCCTCCAATTTTTAAAGTTGAATCTCTTCTTTTGCAATTTTATAAATTTCTTCTTTTGTTCCATTTTTTATTTTTGTCAAAACATCTTCTTGATTCAAAATACCCATTAATTTTTGCAACACATTTAATTGCTTATTTGAATGCCCTAAGGCTAATAAAAATATGATGGAAACATCGATTTTTTCATCATTCATTCCACCCATAACTTCCATTTGAATTGGAGTTTTTAATGTGGCAATGGTTACTTTATTATTTATTACAAATTCTGCATCTGTATGTGGAATTGCTACTCCATAGGGTTGAGTTGGTAACCCGGTTGGAAAAGTATGTTCACGGTCAATAACTTTATTAGGAAAACTTTCTACAACATCTGCATTTTTAATTAACGGTTGAGCCAATAATGGAATCAATTCATTGAAGTCATTGACTTTTAAATCGACAAAAATATTTTCTAATTCTGTTAATGGTGTACTCAAGATTTTTGCACCACACTATTCATATTTAAAATCTTATTATAAACGGTCTCTAACACTGAATCTTCAGCATGCTGTAATACTTTAATTAGATTTGCTTCATTGGGATTAGATTCATACGCCCGCCCTACGCTTCGAATATAACTTTGTCGTAAATCACTCGCAATATTGATTTTAGCAACATTATAATTCACCATTTGTTGAATATGCTCGTCAGGAATACCAGATCCTCCATGAATGACTAATGGTACTGGAGAGACTTCATTTATTTCTTTCAGTAAACTAAAATCAATTTTGGGTTCATCCTCCAAACCATGTACATTTCCTACTGAGATCGCTAGCATATCGCAACCAGTTCGTTCCACAAACTCTTTCACTTGAGTTGGATCCGTTTTACAATCAGCTTCTGATACATGGTCATCTTCTTTTCCTAAAATTGCCCCTAGTTCTGCTTCCACTGGAACACCATATGCTTTTGCAAAATCTACCGCTTTTTTGGTAAAAGCAATATTCTCTTCAAAATCAAAAGCTGCTCCATCGATCATAACCGAAGTAAAACCTGCACGAATTGCTTTTTTTACATCTTCAAATTTTTTCCCGTGGTCTAAATGTAATGCAATAGGTGTATCCATATTCTCGGCATAACGAGAAACCATGTCTACTAGATAATCATATCCAGCTAATGAAATATTTGTAGGTGCAACTTGAATAAATGTGGGAATCCCACTTTTTTCCACAGCTTGTAAAATTCCAACAGTGGTTTCTAAATTTGTTGTATTAAAGGCACCTGCAATTACTTTTCTTTCTTTGATAATGTCCAATAATGTATATCCATTTACTAATGGCATTTAAATTTCCTCCCTTTGTAGAATTGTTCCAAGGTAGTATTTATTAGCCTTTAACCATACATTACCGAATTCGATTGGCGTTCCTCCTTCCAAGTAAACAAGCTGTTCAAGGTGTAATACTGGTGAGTCTGGAGCTACTTCCAATTCTTTTGCTCTTTTTTCCCCAACTACTCTTGCAGCATATCTACTTTCAGAGAAAGCAATTTTTGTACCAGTAATCTGCTCTATTACTTTAAATAAACTTTCTAAATTAAAATCATGCTTTTCAATACCTTTACATAAATTACTATTTAATCGATTTTCGATTAACATTACTTTTTCGCCTTCAACATACCGAATTCGTTTCATATACAGATACTCATCACCAACATTAATACCTAACTTAGAAGCAATTTCCTTCGTTGCTTTATGAAATTCAGAAGCGATGACTTTGGTCTCATAAGACAATTTTTGGCTTTCCAACGATTCAGCAAAAGATAAGAGTCCTTTCCCTAATGGGTAAGAAATATTCCCTTCAGTTACATAAGTACCTTTTCCTTGAATTTGCTGTAAAAGTCCTTCTTCAACCAGCATATTTACCGCTTTCTTCACTGTGCCTCTACTCACTTCTAGATCTGCCATAATTTGATTTTCAGACGGTATTTTTTCCCCCTTTCCCCACTCTTCTGCGTAGATTCCATTGCGTAAATAATCTGCGACTTGAAGATAAATTGGCTTTGAGACTTCACGATTTATAATCATTCAAACACCTCCTTATTTCTTTACATACAAGCATACACAACAGTAGACAACTTTGAACCATCATGTACAACTGTGTACAAGTAGATTGTAAACGGTAACAAGATAAAAGTAAAGACTTTTTTGGCTAATACTATTTTTCGCATAAGCAATAATTCTCCATTGTCAAAAAAGAGACAATAGAAAAATAGGCTCTATACTTTTTGATGTTAATGAACTGTGCCTACATCTTTTTTGTGGGACAAAAATATAGAAAAGAGACACTGGAAAGCTTTAGTTTTGATTATCGCAGCTTCTATGATTTTCGTGCACGGATGTACATCAGGGACTGATCTTTGAAACCTAAAAAATATGCGACACACAGCACACGCCGCATATCGCACTAAGTTTTATCCAAATTTGACTCCACCAACACGATTTGACGAAGAGCCACTTTTTCTATCTCTAAATCATATTGTTTCTAATTTAGAATCAATATATTTTTTAACTTCTTTTAGTTCTCTCTGGTTTAAATCATTGATTAGCAACTTCAACTTACTTACATTATTGTATGTTTTTCCATATTTGCTTTTATAACACCAAATAGCGTGGTCTAAACTAACTAGTTTCACATTCATATGATTAGCTAATTCTGTAAATGCTAATATAGTCTTATTTTTATTAAATTTCTTGCCAATTTGTTCCTCAAAAAAATTAATGATATGTACATCTGGTTTAACAGTATCAACCCCGAGGAGCATTTGAAGATATTGAAAAGTAGCAATGCCAATTCCTTTAACTGAATTAATTGAATCTCCTTGTTCTGCATGAATAGCCCAATCTTTCATCGCTTCTAAATCATTTTTAAATCCATGGGTATTTCTATAATTAATAAATGCCTTACAGGTTTGATAGATAGTGGTTATTCTAATTTCAGCTGAATACTTTATTATTGGAATTAGTCCTTCATATCCTTCTTGTTCATAAATATCTACAATTTGCTGTAAGGTATTTATACTATCAGAATAATTGTCTCTGAAATAATCCAAATTGTTTTTCTTAATAACATTATATCTTCTACATTGAGAAAGTATTGGGTCGATAACTATCAATACTGGATTATCATAGTTAAACTCTTCAGTGGATCCATTATCTTGAATAGTGATTTTGTTATTACTATTAAGATACTCAGTCATTAAATTTAATTCTTCGCATGTTAGTAACATTGAATGTTCTCCTTAGATATACTTATTTCTTAATATATATACCATATTAATATAGCTGATTATTTTTTACTACATTCTTTTTTTAACATAACATGAATATGAATACAAAAAATTTATTATTTAAGTTCATAAAAGTAATTGTTCTAATTGACTTCTCAATGAAGTTTTAACTGTTTAATGTTTAGTTATTTAGATTGTAAAGCGTTGTAAACCTCCCTTTTCATAATCCCAATCTCCACGAACGAAAAACTTTCCACTAGTTCCTTTAGCACGTTTGTTACCTGCAACTTCTCCCCAAGACTATGTTTTAGCCATGTTGTATGTCCTATATAAAATATGAATTTAAAATCCTTACATAATCTACTTCTACATTTACTTTAGATTTCTCCTATTTCATATTAAACCTACCAATAATATCTTTAAGTCGTTTGAAGTGGTGAAAAATTTACCGCTTTACTAATTTCATTCTCAATATTAAACTTCTTAGATAAATTTCGGTTGTTTTAATTGAAGAATGTCCTAATAGTTTCTGAATTCTATAAACATCAGTACCATTCCGAACCAATTTTTGAGCAAAATAATGCCGAAAACTGTGTGGACTTACCCGAATAGATTTTCTAATCTTGCATTGATTCCCAATTTTTATGATTGCTCGTTCAGCTAAGATATAATTGTATTGCTTACCTTCTCTTGTCAAAAATACATAATTCTCTATATTCTCTATTTCATTATATTTAAAAAAGGAATTTGCTACTCGCTTGTATTTTATATATTCTTTGTAAATCAACGGTGAGCAATGAACAATCCTATCTTTCTTCCCTTTCCCATTTTCAACAAATAACTCCTTATTAGTAATGTGAACATCTTTTAAGTTCATTACCTCATTAATCCTAAGTCCTGTGTCTATAAGAATTAGTAAGAGCAGATAATCTCTTTGATTCGTGAATTTTGTTTGATAGCCAGTGTGTTGCTTATCCATTTTCTGAGGTTTGAAAAAAGTTGATTTTTTAGAAACTGACAACATCTCTTTGATTTCCATATCATTAAATGTCTGAATAATTACCTTACGCTCTTTAACCCATTTAACACGCATACAGGGGTTTCTATCGTATCGGATATAGTCTCTTCTACACAATACTTAAAATATACGCTCTGATGCTTCTTAGATGGCTATTCACATATATTTCAGCATATTCCTCTTCTAATTTATGCAACATGAATTGACGAATCTTTTTTGGTTTCTCGTCTTCAAGAAAGTATATCTGCTCTTTTTTCAAAAATTCAAAGAACCGTTTCAAAAACTTGTGATGTTTCTTTATCGTTTCTTGTGAGATTCCTCTGGCTTTTTCGTTGTATAACATTTTTTCTAATAGTTCACCTAACCTGAAATTCTGCATAACAAAAAACTCTTTTATCAACTTTGTCTAAAAGTCAATAAAAGAGTTCAGAAGTTATTTACTCATTAGATATGGTATCCGTATCGAAAATACCTTCATTTCATCTGGTATCCGAAGTCCGAAAAATCGGATCAGACTACATACTAAATGAGTGAGAAACGCTGTTAAACCAATGCTATTCCCCTAGCGAATCCCCAACGCAATCCGCGCATAACGACTCATTTTATCGGTCGTCCAAGCTGGGTACCAGACAAGTTTCACTTCAACTTTGGATACTTCTGGTACTTCTTTCAATGCATCGTGGATAGAATCAGTCAAGATATCAGCTAATGGGCACCCCATCGTTGTCAATGTCATTTTGATGACTGTTTCTCCATTTTCTGGATCAAAATCCACTTCATATATCAAGCCGAGATTGACGATATCGATACCTAACTCTGGATCGATGACCATTTCTAATGCGGCTAAGATTTGTTCTTTGATTGCTTCAACTTCTTGTGCTGACCATTCTCGGTTCGCTTCGCTCATTCTGCACACTCCTTCATGCGATTTTCATTTATCATACTCTTTTTTTAGATGTTTGTAAATGAGAATCAAGAACATCTATTCTCATTTAGCTTGCTTCCTCAACAGTAAAAACTACCGCTAATCTAAAATAAGTACATTACTTATTTTTTTCGTGGAGTATTTTTTATTTCTGGAAAAACACCCGTTGACCGGTACATTTTTTGTTCGGATTCATTCGCAAATCGGCCAAAAACAGAATGGGTCGGCAAAATGTTGATAAAGGCATCATCATCTATTTCATGTACGATTTGATCTAGATCATACATTTCATAACGCGTGATTACCATCATGATCATTTTTCCTTCTTTTTTAGAATATCCACCGACTGATGGCAGCAAAGTCATTCCACGTACCATTTTTTGTGAGATAGCTTCGGTCACCAAATCGGGTCTGACTGTCACGATCATTGCCGTGACCTTTTGATGGCTCGTATGGATAGCATCTATCACTTGTGTCATGGCATAAATCGAAATAATCGTATATAATGCACTTTCCCAATTAAAGAGGAATCCGGCAATCACCACAATGATCCCATTCAGTAGCAACATATAGTTTCCAACTGTTTTACCTGTAGTTTGTGACAGAACCAATGAGATGATGTCCATTCCACCAGTCGTAAATCCCATCTTTAGTGATAAGCCAACTCCCACACCTAGTAAAACGCCGCCTACTAATGCATTCATCAATATGTTATCCGTAACTTGTCCTGTAGGTAATAGTGTAGTCATTACCGAGACTGCTACGACATTGACAAAACTCAGGATCGTTGCCCGTTTCCCAACTTTCAGAAAACCTAAGATAAAAACAGGGATATTCAAAATAAAGATAAAGGCACCTGTATCCACTTGTATGTGGAACCATTCAGATAATAGCGAGGCAATGATCTGGGCGATCCCATTCATCCCTGCAGAAAAGACGTTTGCAGGAATCAAAAAATAATTCAAGGCAATCGCTGCGGTCAGTCCGGTGACTAAAACGACCACTATTTTTTTCAATTTTTCATTTCTTTGATACACAGTCATGATCTTGCTCACAAGCACCTCTTCCTTCCATTGTTATTCCAAGTGTAAGAATAACAGGTTCTCAATTAAATGAAAATACTTCGCACATAAATGAGAAGAATTTTAGTAAAGATTCAAAAAAAATTTCTTGCTATGATACAATAAAAGAAAAAAGTAAAAAGGAGAACGTATATGGCAAAGGATGCAAGTTTCGATATCGTTTCAGAAGTATCGATGGAGGAAGTAAAAAATGCGATCCAACAAACCATCAAAGAATTAACGAATCGTTTTGATTTTAAAGGTTCGACGATTGAAATCAAGCTAGAAAATAATCAACTAGTAGTCGTTGGAGACGATGATTTTAAAATTGAGCAGATCAAGGATGTCCTTTTAGGAAAATTGAACAAACGGAATGTACCAATCAAAAATATCCATTTTTCTGATTCTAAACATGCGCTAGGTGGAAAAGCTCGTCAAACGGCTGAATTGGTGAGTGGCATCGACCGTGAAAATGCGAAAAAAATCACTACAGAAATCAAGAACTCTAAAATGAAAGTCAAAGCACAGATCCAAGAAGATCAAATCCGTGTAACAGGTAAAAACCGTGATGACTTGCAGTCTGTTATTGCTCTGTTGAGAAAGTTAGATTTGCCGATCGAATTACAATTCACGAACTACCGTTGAGTGAGAATCAAGTTAATGACACAACAATGCATGATCTGGATTCCAGAGAAGCCAACACTTCTTCAGGAATCCAGATCATTTTTATATTTAAGCGAATCATTCATTCAAAGCTCTGCGGGGATTCAACCCTTTCTAGTTGTCCAAAATCGGTGGATTTCACTAGATAGTTCATTTATATTATTGACGTTTTTAGCCTGGTGCCAATGGTTCGGGAACAATTGACGGTAATTTCTGGTTGCGAACCGGCGATCAGCTAAGACGACGATTCCTTCATCTGTCGTATCTCGAATGACACGACCTGCTGCTTGTAATACCTTATTCATGCCTGGTAACTGATAGGCATAGGCAAATCCAAGATTGTCTTTTTCATCGTAGTACTCTTTGATCAATTCTTGTTCATGGTTCATTTGTGGTAATCCTACGCCGACGATCATGCTACCAATCAAACGTGTTCCTCTTAGATCGATTCCTTCCGAAAAAATGCCTCCTAGGACACAAAATGCCACTAAGGTCTCTGCAGGATCGATTTTAAAATTGGCTAAAAAATCTTCTCTTTCCGTTTCGTTCATCACTGTCTCTTGGATCAACACACGAACTTCAGGATAACGCTCCTTAAATGTCGCTACTGTTTGATCCAGATATTGATATGATGGGAAAAAGATAAAGTAGTTTCCTGTTTTCCCTGATATGAATTGGTTGATAGTCTCAACCAACCTAGGTGAACTTTCTTCTCTTTTTCGATAAGTCGTTTCGATATAATTAGCAATCAATACCTGTTGATTTTCTTCTGGAAAGGGACTTGGTAAACGATAAGCTAAGCTTTCCTTTCCACCTAACGTTTCTTGATAATAAGACAATGGTGAAAAACTAGCAGAAAAAAGCAGACTACTTCTCCCCTTATCTAACGATTGCTCTAAAAATAAACTAGGATCGATACAAAACTCTTTGATCACAAAATCGTGGTAAGTCTTCTCGACCGTCGTTTCATAATGATCATCATAGAATTCACTGATTTTTAAAAAATGTAGAAGATCGAAGTAGAATGGCAGGATCGTTTCTTGAATCGCATGTTCAGGAAATTCTGCCAACCATTCCTGTATGACTTCGCTCAGCTGATACCCCGCTGTGATCAAGGATTCGGCTGGCGCTTTTTGGTGGTGGTAGTCCCAACCGTCTTCATTGGATAGCTCTTGGATCTTATCAAATTCTTTCAACAATTTATTGATGCGCCGACGAAGCTTTTTAAATTCTTTTGGCACGATCGTATAGACATTCTTCGCACCTCGATAGGATAACTCAGCTGAATACATTTTTCTTGAACGATTGACTAGATTATGTGCTTCATCAATGAGGAAGATATTGTCCTCATTCTTTTCTTCTTCAAAGAACCTTCTTAAATAAACAGTGGGATCGAATAAATAGTTATAATCACCGATAATGACATCACACCATAGGCTAACGTCTAAAGACAATTCGAATGGGCATAATGTATGTTTTTTGGCATACGTTTCAATGACTTCTCTAGTTATCTGATTTTCATGATTCAATAGATCCCATAGTCCTTCATTGATGCGGTCATAATAACCATTTGCATACGGGCATTGATCGGGGTTACAGGTTGTTTCATCTAAAAAGCAGATTTTATCTTTTGCGGTCAACGTCACACTTTTAGCTTCAGCACCCGCATCATTGAATGCGACCATCGCATCTTCTGCGACTTGTCTCGTGATTGTTTTAGCTGTCAAATAAAATACCCGTTCCCCTGATTCCTCACCGATTGCTTTCAACGTAGGAAACAAAGTCGAAACTGTTTTCCCTGTTCCTGTTGGTGCTTCAGCAAATAACTTTTGCTTTGTCTTGATCGTTTTATACGCTGCTACAGCCAGTTCCCTCTGTCCCTTTCGATAGTTATCATGGGGAAATTTCAGAGCCATCAACGAGGCATTTCTAACCGTCCGCCAGTTTTCTCGAAAAATCAGCCATTCTTCATAGTCTGCTATCAGTTTTTTAAAAAACTCGTCTAACTGTTCAATAGTTTGATACTCCGTTTTTCTGGTGATCTGCTCTTCTGTTGTTTGAAAGTACGTCAATTGTAAATTGATTTCTGTTAATTCTTGTTTATGGCAATAAATATACGCATAAACTCGCGCTTGATGAAAAAATAGATCAACTTGTTCCTGTTCTAGATCTTCAAATCGAGGTTCTGAAGTTTTGATTTCATCTATATAATAAAGACCATCTTTTTGAAAAATACCATCTGCGCGACCTTCGATTGTTAATTGAATATCTTCTAACTCTACAGTTGTTTTTAAAAAGACTTCCTTTTCGTAGGTTTCCCCTGCTTCTTTTTGTAATTTCCGATGGATCTTGGCGCCCTCTAATGCGGTATGGTTACTTTTTTTGCGATTATCGATACTTCCGCGTCTCAAGATGAATTCTACTAGATTTCGTACCGAGATTTTTGACTGTTTCACCCATTCCGCCTCCTTTGTGTATAAGATTACCTGAAAAAAGAAAGTTACGCAAAGATACAAAAAAACACCCTGCTGATTAGGCAGGGATATAGGATATAGAATTTGGATTTTTGGATGAGTTAACTGTAACAAGTACATATTAAAAAGCAATGAAAACTTCCTTCCCTTACGTTTAAAATCTATAAATACTTTTCATATAGTCTGATAATTCAGATAATCTTCAAATGAAGGGAGCATTTTTGTTTCCTCTCATCAATTGAGTTATACTAAAACAAAGAACGCATTGGGAGGAACGTCTATGCACATTCAAAGATTAAAAACTGGGATGATCGAGGAAAACTGCTATCTCGTCTATAATGACGAAGCATTGTTGATCATCGACCCAGGAGAAGATGCAACTATGCTCAAAAATCAAATCGAAAAAACACAGCAACAACCAGTCGCTATTTTACTGACACACACCCATTATGATCATATTGGAGCTGTTGAAGAACTTCGCCACTTCTATCAAATTCCAGTCTATGTTAGTCCTTTGGAGCAAGAATGGCTGGGTGATCCAATTTTGAACCTCTCTGGGCTAGGCCGCCACGATGACATCCAAAACATCATCGTCTCTCCTGCTGAATATGAATTTGAGATGAAAACTTATCGTCTGGGAAATATGAGCTTTCGGGTCGTACCGACCCCTGGCCACTCGATCGGTAGTGTCAGCTTCATTTTTGATGATTTCGTTGTATCAGGAGATGCATTATTTAGAGGTAGCATCGGTCGAACTGATTTGTATTCTGGCAATTTAGAACAATTATTACACAGTATCCAAACACAATTATTCATTTTACCTGATGAATTTATCGTTTATCCCGGGCATGGAGAAGCAACAACGATCGAACATGAAAAACGTACGAATCCATTTTTCAACACAACCTACTAATTTAACATTCAAGGAGGAATAAACATGACTAAAACGACCCTTTATATCGTCAGACACGGAAAAACGATGTTCAATACGATCGAACGAGTACAAGGTTGGTGTGATACGCCATTAACGAAACAAGGTCAAGAAGGAATCCACTATCTTGGGAAAGGATTGAAAGACGTTGATTTTTCTCTGGCCTATTCCAGTGACAGCGGACGGGCAATCGAAACTGCTCGAATCATTTTAAGTGAACATGCCAAAGGAAAAGAGATCCCTTACTTTATCGATCAGCGTATTCGTGAATGGTGCTTTGGTTCTTTAGAAGGCGGCTATGATATGGAGATGTGGGGAGTCATTCCTCGTGTCTTGAACTTCAAAACATATGATGATATGTTTACTACAGATGTCACATTTGAACAAATTGCGCATGCGATTTACGATCTCGATACAGCTGGTTGGGCAGAACCTTATGAAACTTTGAAAGCACGTGTTTGGTCTGGTTTCGAAGATATTGCCCATCAATGTGAGAAACAAGGCGGCGGAAACGTGTTAGTCGTTTCTCACGGTTTGACTATTGGTTTTCTACTGAACTTAATCGATGCCAAACAACCAGTACGTGCAGGACTTCTAAATGGTAGTGTCACAAAAGTTACCTATGAAGATGGTACATTTTCTATCGCTGGGATCAATGACGTCCACTATATTGAACAAGGAAAAACGCATACGAAGGAATCATTTCTATAATTCGTTCAGAGCGATTATCTTGTCCTATCAAGAAATTGGAACAGAAATGTTTAACTCCGAGGAGTAAGAAGAAATCTACGGAAAATCCGTTTTGCTTTTTTGTGAATTTCGACTTATTGTTCAAGAGAACTACTTCTGCTCCACCTCTTATCCAATTTTTAGAGCTTGAAGCAAAAGTATTCTTACTTTTGTCCAAGCTCTTTTTCTTTGGAAATTCTCAAATTTTTCTTAACTTTGAGAAACAATTTGGTTTTAGAAACAAAGAACGGTATACTAAATGATGTATTTTTATTTGGGAAGGAAGGAAACTATGTTTTTTGCAAATATCATTAAAGCAGCGATTCTTGGTATTATCGAAGGGATTACTGAATGGCTGCCGATCAGTAGTACTGGTCATTTGATTCTGGCCGATCAGTTTATCAAACTGGATGCTAGCACACAGTTCATGTCGATGTTCAATGTCGTGATCCAATTAGGAGCGATCTTGGCAGTCGTCGTGTTATATTTCCACAAGTTAAATCCCTTTTCACCAAGCAAGACAACAATTGAAAAAAAGGATACATGGACTCTTTGGTTTAAAGTCGTTGTCGCTTGTATCCCTGCTATTATTATTGGTCTTCCATTAGATGATTGGTTAGAAGAACATTTCCATAAATTCTTGCCAGTAGCAATTGTTTTGATTGTTTACGGGATTGCCTTTATCATTGTGGAAAAAAGAAATAAAACGAAAAAACCGCGTTGGACCACCCTTAACGACTTTACTTACCAAGCAGCATTGTTAGTTGGATTATTCCAAGTACTAGCACTAGTGCCTGGCACTTCACGTTCTGGGGCAACGATCCTAGGAGCTATTTTGATTGGCGCTTCAAGATTTGTCGCAACTGAGTTCTCATTCTTCTTAGGTATACCGGTAATGTTCGGTGCAAGTGGTTTGAAGATCGTCAAATATCTTGCTGAGGGAAATTCTTTCAAAACAGAAGAAACGATCGTCCTACTTGTAGGTACTTTAGTCTCATTTATTGTTTCAGTATTAGCTATCAAATTCTTATTGAATTACTTGAAGAAAAATGACTTTACTGCTTTCGGTTGGTACCGAATCATCTTAGGTGTTATTTTGATTGGATACTGGTTCATTGCCATGTAGTAGCCTCTCATGAATAAGCTTTCTCTGCTTTTAGAATCAGGTATTACCTATTCGACTATATCTTTTAAATCGGCTTATCAGAAAATAGTTTTCACTATTTTCGAGATAAGCCGGTTTATTTTTATTCTATTATTTATAATAATTATAATTTAAATCCGATAAATTAACGTAGCATAGCTAATTGATAACCATTATCGTTCTCAATTAACTAATTTTATTATCAATTAGACTCATTATATGTTATATTGATTTTGCAAAGGAGGGAGAACAATGAACAAGATAAAATACAATCCATTTATGTTAGCAATCGCTTGTCTTTTACTAATGGTTACAGGTTGGCTTTCCAATCACTTTATTGCTAGTCTGGCACCATATCTTTACCTAAGTGCCATTATTGTCGGTGGGTTCAAGCAAACACGAGAAGGTCTCTTAGAGCTATGGAATGACCGAACATTGAATGTGGATCTATTGATGGCTCTTGCTGCCATTGGTGCTTGCTTGATCGGTAACTTTTTTGAAGGAGCCATGCTGACATTCATCTTCTGTCTCAGCGGTGCATTAGAAGAATATACTACAAGTAAGAGTCAAAAAGAAATCACTGCTTTGATGAATATCCAACCGCGGATCGCACAACGTTTGACCGATTCGGGTGAGATCCAAGAAACGGGAATCGAAAATTTGTCTATTGGTGATCGCGTATTTGTCGCAAAAGGCGCTACGATCCCTATCGACGGCCTATTAGAAAGCCCACAAGCAATAATCGATGAAGCAACGATCAGCGGTGAATCGATTCCAGTAGAAAAAGTTTTTCAAGATGAAGTTTTAGCGGGTACATTAAATCAAGGCAATCCTCTAACTATCTCTGTCACAAAGAAAAGTGACGATACCGTTTTTGCTAAAATCATCAAACTAGTCGAAGCCGCACAAAATACACCAACTAAAACTGCCTCCTTCATTTCACGTATCGAAAATACGTATGTCAAACTAGTCTTGTTGATTGTCCCTTTGATGATCGCCATTTCTTATTTTATTTTCGGTTGGAGTTTTCAAGAAAGCTTTTATCGTGGTATGGTGTTATTAGTCGTTGCCTCCCCTTGCGCCCTTGTAGCATCAGCCACACCAGCTACCTTAGCCGCTCTGTCTAACTCGGCTAAAAAAGGTGTATTGATAAAAGGCGGCATCTATTTAGAACAGTTAGCTGAGTTAAAAGCAATTGCTTTTGATAAAACTGGTACGTTGACCAAAGGCAAACCAGTTGTCACAGATAGTTACTTTTTTGCAGAAAAAGAGCTTTCTCAACAACTCCTTGTTTCAATGGAGAAAAAGACCACTCACCCATTGGCCCAAGCAATCGTCACTCATTTCGATTTGGAATTGCCACAAGATATACAGCAACTGTCCATTGAAGAAATCACAGGTTTGGGTCTCCAAACCATCTATCAAAACGAACATTGGGCTGTTGGCAAATTAAATAAATCAGCTCTTTCTTCCGAAGATGTAGACAAAATCAAAACAATCCAGCAGTTAGAGGAACAAGGAAAAACAGTGATTGCTCTGACTAAAAACGATCAATTGATGGCGGCGCTCGGTTTACTAGACGTACCAAAAGAAAATGCGAGTGAAGCAATCGCCTACTTCCGTTCACAAAAGATCCATACTAGCATGATAACTGGTGACAATGAAGGTACTGCAAAGGCAATTGCCTCTCAAGTTGGAATCGACTCTTTCTATGCGAATTCTACACCCGCTGAAAAAACAGCCTATATCCAAAATGAAAAAGAAAAATACCAGACAAATGCGATGGTGGGAGATGGAGTGAATGATGCGCCTGCACTTGCTACTGCATCTTTAGGGATCGCCATGGGCCAAGGAACAGATGCAGCGATGGAGATTGCGGATATCGTGTTGGTCCATAACGCCTTAGATAAGTTAGTCTATGCACACCAGTTGTCCTTAAAAATGAAAAAGATCATCAAACAAAACATCATTTTCTCCATTGCGGTGATCTGCTTGTTGATTTTATCTAATTTTTTCCAATTCCTGACACTACCCTTTGGCGTGATTGGACATGAAGGTAGTACGATCTTGGTCATACTGAATGGACTACGCTTATTAAAACCGTTAAAGGAGTCGAAAGAAGCTACCACTCGTTGTGCAAATTGTCCTTTATATAAGGTTCACCTAACTTGATCAGCCTATTATTACCTCCTTCCCTTTTGTCCGATATAAAAAAATGATATGATGGATTGAAGGAAAGTGAGGTTCTTTATTTATGGAAAGTTGGCTTTTTTTAGGACTGATCATGCTCGTCGCATTATTAGCTAAAAACCAAAGTTTGATCATCGCCACAGGCTTTGTTCTGTTACTCAAGTTACTTCCCTCATCAAAGTTAATCTTGACTTGGCTCCAAGGGAAAGGGATCAATATTGGCGTTACGATCATTACGGCTGCAATTTTAGTTCCTATCGCTACTGGGGAGATCAGTTTAAAAGATTTGTTAGATGCATTTAAATCACCGATGGGCTGGGTTGCCATCTTTTGTGGCGGTTTGGTAGCAGTCCTTTCATCAAAAGGAGTTGGACTGATTGCTTCTGATCCGCAGATTACTGTAGCCTTAGTCTTCGGTACGATCTTAGGTGTTGTTTTCTTAAAAGGGATTGCCGCAGGTCCAGTAATTGCTTCTGGGATTGCCTACTGTATCCTGCAATTGTTTGCATTTGGGAAATAGCTATTTTTAAAGTGTTTTGGCTGAGTGATTCCAGCTGTTCGTGCTATAATTATTCTGAGGTGATTACATGTTAGAAAAATTAAGATATTTTTTCGGTACGATTGGCTGGTTTTTGTTAGCTATTTTATTGATTTTAGGATTAGCTTATCTCCTATTCCCCGATTTGATCCAAAATGTATTTAATACCTATTTTTAGCTTGTCAGCTGTTGGGCAGTTATGACGTGTATGCTATTTTTATTCTTTCTATCAAACAGACAAATTGCAAAAAACTACTAGACATGATGAAAATTCTGTCTGGTAGTTTTTTTTATACTTTTTGCTAAATGCGAGAGGCGTTAGAGAACAAATTATTGTTTCTTTTTGCCTCCTTCTTCTTTTTTTTGTTATACTAGACTGCAGAACAACTTTATCTCTTATTATGTAAAAGTTTGTTCCTATGTTTCAGCTATAGAAAGGAAGACGCTCATGGAAACTTTTGAAGGTCTTTTAATTGATACGTATGTTTTACAAGAGCAACCAATGATGTTGACTGGGTTGAATCTTCAGCTTGAAGATCGAGTGATCAATGGTCTTTTGAAGGATCGTTATCTTGCCAAATATATTTTACGCTTGCCATTAAACAAATATGTTTTAGAAGTTAGCGGAAAATGGAATCGCCGGAATCAATTAGTCATCAAAAAAATGATGATCAAAAATATCGATGAATATATTAAAATTATCGGCACTCCAGAATAATACCAATAATGCCAACGGTTACAGGTTATAAAATAACTTTATTATGGTATCGTTCTAATTCCTTTATCAACAAGGTTCGTATCCCTTTTCAAAAAAAGCTTTGCAAACGATTATCCTTGTTATATAATGTTTTGGTACCAAACAGTCCCATTCAAATTTTGTTTAAAAAGATAATCTTATCTCGTTTGGTTGAACGCTATTGTCTCCCACAATAGCGTTTTTTGGTTGTGCAACTCTTTCGTAACAGGCACCAATTTATTAAATCTTTCTTTCTTTTAGTGTTAAGGAAAAAAACTTGTCATGTTGATATTGCAAAGATAGCATGATTTAGGTATAATAATGAATGTTGAATTATGCGGTAACACGCGTAAGAACTTATTTTATCGGAGGTGAAACTAATGCCAAACATTGAATCTGCAATCAAACGTGTTCGTACAAGCGAAAACGCGAATGTAAAAAATTCATCTCAAACAAGCGCTATGCGTACTGCAATCAAAAAATTTGAAGATGCTGTAGCTTCAGGTGCTGACAACGTAGATGCGTTATATAAAGAAGCTGTTAAAGCTGTTGATATGGCTGAATCAAAAGGTCTAATCCATAAAAACAAAGCTAACCGCGACAAATCTCGTTTAAGCAAAAAAATCGCTAAATAAGGAAATCGGCTGCGGCCGGTTTTTTTATTTTATCAAAATAAGCAAGAGGCTGGGACTGAAGTGTTCAACTCCGAGAAATAAGAAGAAATTAATGAAAATTGCTTTTCAAATTTTTGTGAATTTCGGCTTATTTAAGAAGGAGTTGCTTCTGCTCCCACCGTTTATTCATTTTTAGAGGCTGGGACAAAATTGTTTCTTACTTCTGTCCCACGCTCTTTTCTCTCCAATTCCTCAAACCTAAACGACTTTTGTCTCGACCTCTTCGATTGACTCGATTTCCTTCATAAAAACCAAAGCCCGCCTATTTTCTTTTATCGTTTCAATAATTCCCCTGTCCGTAATACAAAAAGTTGAAAGCTTAATTCTTTTTCGATCTTTCCACTTTTGATTTCATAATCCATTTCCACCAATTCATCAAATAACCTTCTCAGGGTTTGTTCATCAAATTTCCGTACCTCTTGCATCGCCAATTTTACTCGATAAGGATGGATCTTCAATGTTTCAGCGATGTTCGCTTGCTGATAACCTATCTTTACTAAGAATTTTGTTTGTAAGAACAAACGTATCTGGGAAAGAAGAATCGCATTGATTTTGATTGTTTCCTCCCCCTGAGTCACTAAGTCTTGAAAAAGTCGCAATGCCTGTTCCGTACGGCCAGATAAGATATATTGCGTCATGTCGAACAAATTGTGTTCTAATGTTTTTGGCACTAATTGTTCAATTTCTTTAACAGTGATTACTTCTTGTTCTTGCCCATAAAGTAAGATTTTTTGTAATTCTCGCATCATCTTCGACAAATCAAGGTCCGTTAGCCGCAAAAATAGATCGATGGCTTGTCGATCCATCTTGATTTCCGAATTCTCTAATGTATTCAATAAATACTGTCGCACTGCTTTTTCATCTAATTGTTTTACATCAATTGTGATTGCTGTTTTCTTTAACTGTTTCGTCACTTTTTTACGTTCATCTAACTTTTCATAAGGGGCAAAGATGACTAATACAGTTGTTTCTAATGGCTCTTTCAGATAATTCACTAATAGTTCCGTATTTTGATCGATGCCATTCGTTCCTTTTTCTCCAGTTAAAAAATAGGGATTTTCAACAAAAACCAACCGTTGATCCCCAAAAAAAGGCAAGGTTTCAGCTTCAGCGATGACCTCATCAATACTTGAATTTTCCATATCGAAACTTAAAAAATTCAGATCATCTTCTCCATCAATCTTTATTTTTTTTAGGATTTCAGTTCTCACTTGATCTTGTAAAAATTTTTCTGTACCTAAGACAAGATAACAAGGAGCAAGCTTTTCTTTTCGGATTTTTTGTAAATCTGCTTGGATACTCATCTCACTCACCACTTTCCAATTTATCCTACCATGTGCGCGAATGAAATGCTAGTCCAGCATTGTTCCTACCCTGCCTTTAGGTGCCCAAAATGGATGCCAGGTAAAGGAAATGCTCCCTTGTGTATCTGTTCTTAAAATCGTTATCTGTAAACGATCCATCTCCTGCAACACTTCAGCATGTGGGTGTCCATATCGATTGTTTTGACCACAAGAAATGATCCCATAGGTTGGATTCAACTGTTCGATAAAGTTACTACTGCTAGACGTCTGACTCCCATGATGGCCTAACTTCACCACATCCGCTCTTAATTCAGGATACCTGCCCCCTATACGCTCTTCTGCCTGTTTATCCAAATCTCCCAGAAAAAGAAAAGAGTGCGTTTTATGTAGCATAGATAATGCAATGGAATCTTCATTCATCCCATCTCCCTTCTTATCAGGCGATACTACGAACAAGTTGAAGTACCCTTCAATAGAGTCCCCTTGTTTGACTTCAGCGATCATCGTTCCAGCCTTTTCTAAATCTGAGAGATGTGTTTTAAGAGGATCAGTCCTTCCTGCTCCCCAACCGATGTACACCTTACTGATTTTAAAATGCTTAATAAGTGTTCCTAATTCACCTATATGATCGATATCATCATGGGTTAAAACCAATTTATCAATCCGACTGATGCCCTTTCCTTTTAAGAATGGAACCAAATTGTATTCTGCAGACGGTCTCACAGTCCGCTTCTGCCAGTCCTCTTTCTCAAATGTAAACATGCCTCCAGTGTCAATCACTATTGTTTCTTGATGATGTGGCGCAGTCAGTACCATCCCATCTCCTTGTCCAACATCGATAAAGGAGATACTAGACTCTAATCGAAAATAACGCATTCCTAATAGGAGAGTTGGTACAATCAATGCCTTTGCAAACAAAGGGAATAGCTTCTCTGACTTCTTTTCATTCAGCCATAAAATATAGACAATAGCGAAAAAAACGAATAGCAACGGTGGACGTCCAGTGATCACATTGGAAAAATCCAATGATCCAAGCAAATGTTCGAACAACTGGATGCCAGTTTCAAGCCAATCAAGACACTCATTCGGAAAAGAATGACCAAAGAGAAAAAGCAGGACAAAAGAAGGAAGAAAAAAAGAAATAAATAAAGGAGAAAAAAGAACCGTGAAGACGCTCCCTAGAATAGGCCATTCATAGAAATGCCAAGCAGTTAGCGGAAAGACTGCTAAAGTAAATAGCAACAGCCTCCTGATTCCTTGATATTTTTGTGTACTGCTAGATAATTGAACAAAGAAAAAACTGATCAGCACACTGAGTTGCCCACCTACTTGAAAAAGTGCAAGTGGTTCAATCAATAAGATGATCCAAAGTGTAAGTGAAAAACAATCTAATGAAGACAGCTGAATATTAAAAAGCTTCAAGACTAGTTTTATTAAAAAGAGACTGCTTGCTCTTAAAACAGAAATCGAGCCTCCCGCTAAAATCGCATATCCCATAGTTAACACTGCTAACGGAAGAAAGCTGACCGATAGTCTAACCCCAACCCTACGAAAAAGATAATACATACACCCCAAAAAATATTGGATATGCAGCCCTGATAGGCTAAAAAGATGTAACAGGCCTGTTTCTCTAAAAAGAGGCTCTGATTCTATAAATCGGTGATCTTTATAACCAAATAAAAGTGCATTCATATAAACACTTGTTTTTGGCTGGAATCTTTCCTCGATACTACGAGTAAATTCTCTCCTTTTTCGTGTTAGAAAATCTTTCCAGGTTGTCTTTTGTCTGACATTTTGGATCGCTGCCACTTTAAAACGCCCACTTATTCGATGACTTTTAAAATATACTGTCTGATCAAAAGCAAATTCGTTGCTCTTCCTTTCAAGGGCTTGATATTCACCAGTTACTTTTAGTTGAAGGGTTTGTTTTGTCATTTGGATAAATGAATCCCGTTCTTGCTGCGTGTCTAGCTGATAGTCTAATTGGATCTTTTGCTGCTTCGCTGTCTTTCCAAAAAAGGTCACTTTATCGCCATTTATTTTGATGGAGTCTGAAATAACTCCAACAATTTCTATTTTCTTTCGAAGATCAATCGCTTCTGTTTCTCTGATCCAACAAGAAACCAATACCAATATACTGCATAACATACAGATGGATGCGACCCACTTTCCTTCTTTCATCAGAAAAAAACAAAAAAAGCCAGCGAAAATCATTCGATAATACCCTTGGTCTACGTAATAAAGTAAACAGATAAAAATCGAAGAAATCGCTGGAAAAATCAACCGATTTTGCAATCGATCGCAATATTCGTTAAACATGTTCCCCTGATAATTCTTTTTGTAATTTTGAAAAATGAGTTGAATCTAAAGACACTTGGTGAACGGATACACCTAGCTGCTTGATCAGATCTTGTGCGTAAGGATCATTTCGATAGTCATGAAGATAATTGATTTTTTTGATCCCCGCTTGTAACAATGCTTTTGTACAAGCCAAGCAAGGAAAATGTGTCACATAGATTTCCGATCCTTCTGTCGGGATACCTAGCTTAGCACATTGCAACAATGCGTTCATCTCTGCGTGGATGGTACGCAAACAATGACCATCTACTACATAACATCCTTCGTCGATACAATGGACATCGCCACTGACAGCTCCATTGTAGCCACCTGCGATGATCCGCTTTTCTCTAACCAATGTCGCACCTACTTCTAATCTAGTACACGTACTTCTCAAAGATAACAGCACTGCTTGAGCCATAAAATACTGATCCCATGGGATACGCTCATTTGTTTGTTTTCCTGATTCATTGTTTGTATGGTCTAGTCTCTCATTATTTTCCATCATCCATTAGCACCTCGCATTTTCAAAGTGAAAGTTATTTACATTTTTAATAAATAGTGATTCTTTGATTCGTATAGCTTACTGATTGCGTTCCCACCTGTTAAAACTATTCAGCCGTACTTACTCACTGAATGAGATCTAGTCTTCACTTAAAACATACGTTAGTTGCGAAACTATTTTTAGTTTCTTGAACATTTTTTAGAGTCATGGGAATCTATTAATCACTATAGGTAAATCATCTACTGAAACTTTACCACATTCCCTCGATTTTTGGTATATGTGCTGCTAAATATATACTTAGACAACTGCAAATCATATGATCCATTCTAATGAAATAAAAGTATGTAAAACTGTGGACCGTAAGTGTTTGAATAGTTCATTCACCAGTGACTGTGACCCAATTTCTAATCTGTTCGACTGTCTTTGCACCTATTCCTGTTATTTCTTGTAATTCTTCTATTTTTTGAAATGAACCTTTTTCTTCCCTATAGCGAATGATCTCTTGCGCTTTTACGTTGCCGATCCCCGGTATCTGCTGTAATTGTGCCAAGTCTGCTGTATTGAGATTTATCTTTTCTTCCTGACCGTCTTTTTCAGTCTCTTCTACTGGATGAGACTGTTGGCCCTTAGCTGCTTCAGGTATCTCTTCTCCAATTACGGGTACATAAATCAATTGTTGGTCTATCAACTTTGCTGCTAGATTGATTTGATTCCCATCTGCTGTATCCGTTAATCCCCCGGCTTTTTCTATTACATCATGGACTCTTTCTTCCAAAGAAAAGGAATAGATGCCTGGCCTGTTCACCGCCCCTTTTACATCTACATAATTGATCACCGGAATAGTTTCTTTACTTGTTTCTTTGTAAGTTTTCTTCTCCTCCCGCATATTTTCTTCTGTAACTATAGAACTATTAGAACTGTTAGAACTGTTAGAACTATTTAAGGAAAGGTTCAATGGCACATGTCCATCATCCTTTTGACTAATGATCCTCCCCACTAATAGCCCTGTTCCAAGAAATAAAAGAGCTATGCTCAATAAAACACTGATAATAAGCTTAGGCGAATCAATGATATGTTGGTAGATTTTTTTCATTCATTCAATTCCTTTCACTGAATATAGCGAATGCCTCTGTCTTCTTAGTGATAAGTGCTACTTTGCTCTTCACAATCAAATACGTAAAAAAGTTGGATTTATCATTCAAACGATCATTCTTTCATAAAAAATAATGTGGGACAACTCTACACTTCTGTCACAGCCTCTCTCAAATAAACGGCCTTCAAAAGTCAGTTTTTCGGAAATTTCAAAAAAAAAAACGAGCGTGGGACAAAACTAAAAATCAGTTTTGCCACAGACTCTAACTCCGAATAAACGGTGGGAGCAGAAGTAACTCCTTCGGAAATAATCCGAAATTCACAAAAATTTGAAAAGCAATTTTCGTTCATTTCTTCTTATTTCTCGGAGTTAAACACTTCTGTCCCAACCTCGTTTTTCTCTCCAATTTCTCAAACCTAAACGACTATTGTCTCGACCTCACTCTATGAATAAAGGCAGACTATTTCATGTTTTCTAAATAGTCCAACGCATCTTGTACTGTTTTTACAGGAACGATTTTCATTGATGAATTGAGTTCTTTCGCTGCTTTTTTTGCTTCCTCATAATTTGATTGTAACTCTGGGTATTCTTTTTTCATTTCCTTAGAAATCTCATCATCTGGTGCAAAGAATACTTCGACACCTGCTTGATCTGCACTAGCCACTTTTTTGTCGATTCCACCGATTCGGCCAACTTCCCCTGCACTATTGATCGTGCCGGTCCCAGCGATTTCTTTGCCTTGACGAAGATTTTTTCCTGTCAATTGTTCATAGATCTCAAGTGTAAACATCAAACCGGCAGATGGTCCGCCAATCGATCCTGAATCAATCGTTACTTGTGTATCAGATTTGATGGCTGTATGATCTGTCAAAGTGATTCCGATACCTGCTTTTTTATCAGTTGGAAGTTTGATCAGTTTCCCTGAAGTTTCCTTTTCTGTTCCATTATGCAGATAGGTGATGCTGACAGTGTCCCCTACTTTTTGACTCTTCACATACTCCATAAATGCTTCTGCACTCTTAAAGCTTTGTCCATCAACTTTTGTCACTGTATCTCCTACAGATAATTTACCGTAGAAATTAGAGTTTTTCTCTACACTCATGACGTAGACACCTTTAAACTCCATCTCATAAGGGAGCTTTGCTAACTTCAATGCTTGCTCGATTGCTGCATTTTGAGAGGATTCCATGTAATAACGCTGCATCTGATTGTATTCTTCATTCGTCGCACCACCAGTCAACTCTTCTTCACTGATCAAGTCTTCAAATTTAGATAATTTTGCTTTTACTGCAAGAAAACCTGTTGCTTTGCGAATGCCGACAGAAGTCAAAGAGAATGAACCAGATGCTTTATCCTGTTGATCATTCACTGTGATCAGTTCCTTTAAGTTGATCGTTGCTCCTGGTGACTCTACATAGTAAGGCAGGGGAACGACTACGAAGCCAACGATAAAGATTCCCAGAAAAATAACGAGAATCGTTTTTAACCACTTTTTAAAGTTCATTAGATTCACGCTTTCTAGCTAATGCTTCGTTGATTGCATCTGGTAAATATTCTGTTACATCGCCGCCAAAATAAAGAACCTCTTTCAATAAACTAGAACTGATATGACTATATTTTGGTTCAGCTAATAAAAGGACTGTTTCAAGTTCGTTAGACAAATGATGATTCATCTGGGCGATATCTCTTTCATATTCAAAATCTTTGATATTGCGAACTCCTCGGATCAACACAGTTGCACCCAATTCTTTAGCTGTCTCTACCGTCAATTGACTTTCCTGATGAACGACTTTGACATTCGGAATATGTAGGACTGACTGTTTGATCAATGCCACTCGTTCCTCAGCAGGAAATAGGCTTTTCTTTGAGGTATTCACAAACACACCAATCACTACTTCATCAAATAGTTTCGCTGCTCGTTCAATCGTATTCAAATGTCCATTTGTCAATGGATCAAAGCTTCCTGGAAATAGCGCTCTTTTCATCTATCGTCCTCTTTTCGGTATATTGTCACAGAAGTGATTCCGTAAGTTTGTTTTCTGATTTGCTCAAAACAAGTGATTTTTTCTGGCAATTCCACTGCTTTGTCTGTTTCACAGACAATGACAGCTTCCTCTTTGAAAAGATTAAGTGCCGACATTTTTTCGATTTGTTCGATGATCTGTTGTTTAGCATAAGGTGGGTCAAGAAAAAGATAGTCAAACTTTTTCCCAAGTTGCGCTAATTTTTCGATTGCTTTGTCTGCATCAAGTTTCAGCGTAGTAAATTTTTCTGGCTCTTTTGTTATTGCAATATTTTCTTTGATGATTTTCAACGCTTGGTAGTTTTTATCTACACAAACAGCATGCGAGCAACCTCGAGATACTGCTTCGATGGCTAAACCACCACTTCCGGAAAACAAGTCTAATACTTCTTCTCCATCGAAATAAGGGCCAATCATATTGAATATTGATTCTTTTACTTTATCTGTTGTCGGACGTGTGTTAGGCCCAGACAGGCTCTTCAAGCGCCGTCCTCCATACTCTCCTGAAATGACTCGCATTTACTCACTCCTCTTAAAAATTGTACTGCTACTAGTATACCAAAAAAAGCGAAAAAAAAACTTGGATTCCCATTAAATTAGTGGAAACAACCAACATGGTACCCAATCTCCCCTCTAGCACTGATACAAATGTAGATCCTCATAGAACAAGAGTTCCATCCTCTTTTTCTTTCATCCAATAGTACCGTAAAATGTACAAGCAACTGTGCCAAATTACACGATGCTTAGTGGGTGATTCACTTCCTTTGTGTTTTTGAAACACTCATCCATCTTCTGGAACGGGTGTAGATCTAATAATCAAGAACAACATTTTAAAGTGAATAGTTCTAAAGCAATAAACCATTGTCTAAAATGGTTTCCTCTATCGGTGAGCCTTCGATACATTTTTAACAATCTATCCGTAAATCCAGTTACTTACCCTTATATTGTCTTGACTTTTCCATTAAAATAACTAAACTATATTTAAGTCTTAGAACTAGTTACCATTCTATCAAGGTTGGTGAGCTGATTTACTTCCAGCAAATAAAGAATTATATCATAACTATTGGCTAATTGGTTTTCTGGCATTAAGTAGATGCGTCGATAATTCCAATGAGACAAAAGCTATGGATAGAATCTAAACTGGTACTAAATTTAAAATGAAGGTTTCCAGTAATCATTTAATGTTTTAGAAAGTGGAAGAAACTACGTAAGAGTCAAACAGCAGTTTTTCATTACTTTTCGACTCTCGCTCTAGACTTCGTCGATTTAGAAATACCTTCAAAATGAAAGGAGCGAAAGTCTCTGACAATATTACATCAATCAAAAAAAGAACTTCTACAATCATCTTTGGCGCTCAAATCTACATCTCATAATTCTGAACATACCGCTATGATTGATACAATACCGACATAAGAAATTTAAAACATAAGTCTTAAGCTTTACAAAACAAGATTATTTTAAAGAAAAATCTAAACATCAAGCGAGGTATCTCTATGGAAATTGACAGTTATCTAAACCCGAACATCCACTTAATTATTTTTTGTGTACTTTTATTTCTAAACTTTTTTCTTGCGATTCTTCGAGGAAGAAGAAACAAAACCAGAATAGATGAACAAAATGCTTTATTAAAAGAGAGATATCCCGATTTATCTGATAAGGATTTGAAATACAGACAAGAGTGTATTAGAGCCTACTTTAAAATTTATTTTACCGGTTATTCTAATTTTAAACTCGTAATTTTTTTAACACTCTTGCTATTTATTACAGTTGGAGTAGGGATAGGATTAATCATTTCCGATAATTTTATTGGCGAGTATATCAGTTTAGGATTACTCTTCATCTACATCTCAGTGATCGCTTTGTCTACACCAAAGCCTGATAAAGAACATGCTTTCTGGATGGATTATTTGGAAACCCATCCTGATAACCCATTGATGGTTATTTTACGTCCTCTTGAAACAATGAATAAAGTGGTTCGATCAGTCAGACTATTAGGTATTTTAAATCTTATTTGTGGCCTCTACGCGTTTTTTATAGCCTATTTGATTTCTTATCTATATTTTTAGAGTTGCAGATTCTCAATCCTTTTCTCAAAAAATGATAGAGATAAGATAGACACTCCTTTTGATCAATGAATGGTTACAGCTATTCATTTAGTCAAAAGGAGTTTTTTAGTTTCGCAAAACTTACAATAACGCTTTTTTGGGTTTGTTACGGCACAAGCTTCGTGTTCTTTCTCTAAAAAAGATCTATACGTGTGTTCATGTTCCTTTTAGTGATTCCTCGAAAGACAAAAAGACCGTGAGACAAAAACAAGAAATGCTTTTGCCTCACAGTCTAAACATGCACAAATGATGGAAACAGGGCAACGGCTTTGAAAATAAGTCAAACTTATTTCTCAGAGTTGAATCCTGCTATTCCACCCTTCTAAATTTATTTTTCGTGTTGCTTTCTTCGTAGATAAGTGGCTCCAATGATAACTAGAACAAGGATCACCCCTCCAATGATCATGATCATGCTTTTAGTCTCACCAGTTTTCGGATAATATCCTTTTCCAGATTGCTGGTGCTTGGTAGACTGATCCGGTTTGATTGATTGATCCGGTTTGATTGATTGATCCGGTTTGGTCGATTGAGTCGTTCTACTTGGAGTATTCGCACTATTTTTTACTACTATCTCCATTTGTTTGGGTTTACCGTTGTGTTTCGTTGGGATCGTAAATCCAACTAGCTTATCTGACAATTGGTAGCCCTCTGGCGCTTTAGTTTCTTTAAAGAAATACTTTCCAGGTGCCAAATCGTTTAGCGCTAGTTTTCCTTCCCCGTTCGTCTTAAGTTCTTTACGCAAGACTGTTTCCTTGCTATCAAGTAATTGAAATTCCGCATTCGCCAAATATTTGTTGCTATCCTCAGCGTCGATTTTTATTAGTTCAACTCCGCCTTGATAGTTTACAAAATTAGCAGTCACTGCCGCTGGCTTTCCTGCCGATGTTGTATCAATGGTAAATGGTAACGGTTGGGTGTTGAGCATGTACCCATTTGGCGCTTTGGTTTCGACAAATTGATACGCGCCAGGAGCAAGATTTTTAGCTGTAACTTTCCCATTCTCATCAGTCACTAAATTTGTTTGGACTGTTTTTCCACTACTTGTTTGGACTTCAAAGATAGCATCTCGTAATAATTCCCCAGATTCAGATTTCTTTGTTACTGTCGCAGTTCCTTGATAATTGATCAATGCTTTGCCATCATTCAACTGGATTGGTGCCTCATTGCCAGTTGCTATTTGAGGAATTTCAAAAGCAATTTCTTCCGTATTCAAGTAGTAGCCTTCTGGTGCTTTGCTTTCTTTCAATTTATACTTCCCTGGGGCTAGGCCAGTTAGATTCAACTGTCCATTATTATCTGTAATATAAGATTTTTGATTCCCATAATCACTAAAATCACCTGTATTTAGTTTTGCATGTTGCAAATTGAACTGGGCACCAGCAAGAGTTTTACCTGCCTCATCGGTTTTCTTCAATACGGCTGAACCTTGGTAGTTTTTTAGCGTCAATACGCCATCTGGGACCACTTGATCGTTTACGAAAACATTTCGTGTATTGTCGGCATTTTTCTTTACTTCAAAATCGATCGGTGTTTGATTGATTTGGTACCCCTCCGGTGCCATTGATTCGCTGATTTGATATTGGCCGTCGCTAAGACCTGATAAATCTACGCCTCTTTCTCGCGCTGCAAAAGTCTGTACGGAAACATAATTTGGTGCTTCTTTAGTTCCTTTATTTTTTAACAAACTAAATAATCCGCCAGATAGTGGCTTCCCTTCTCCATCTGTTTTATTAAAAATTAATTTGATTGGTTCATTTTTAATCAAAGTAGTCAATGGAGTGCTGTCCGTATTGATCGATACTTTTTTTCCTACTAGTAGCTCAGGAGAAATTGTATAACCTTCTGGTGCTTCGATCTCCTTGACAGAGTATTCATATATTGGGCTAGTAGCAATCAAATTACCAAATATGGCCATTCCTTGCTTGTCTGTTGTTACTTGGTAAATGATATCGGATTGGTTGGTCTTAGTATTTTTTCGTAGCAATTGTAAAACAGCATTAGGAACGACTCCCCCTTGCCCATTTTCCTTTTGAACAATGATTTTTCCTTTTGTTCCATACGCTAAACCATCGGACTCTTGAATAGTCACTTGAACATCTTTCTTTGTGTCTTTCCCAGGTAATTCAGCACCCTCACTTGAAATGATGGCATCATTAGTGACCGTTTCAGTTTTAGATGTAAAATTCGGTTCAGTTTCATAAACCAACACATACGGTTTTTCGATTACTCCGTTTAAAAACTCGTTCTCATGATTTGGATCCTTTTTTTCTTTGATACCGGACATATCTACAGTAAATGTTTGTTGTCCTACAGTCGAGTCAGTATCGATCTGAACTTTGTATTGATTGGTCGGTACGGGCTGATCTGGCTCCACAGTGATCGAACTGCCCGTTCCTGAGTATTTTCCTGTATAAAGTTTGAAGCTGCTTGCTTTTATGAATTGATTCGCACTTGGTTTGTCTTCAACTTTAACGTTTGATAGCCATGATTGATTTGGATTGATCACCAATTGCCAATCAACTTTACCAGTTTGTGCATTGTATTTTCCATCTTTTAAAATAGATTGTCCGCCGAACGCCACGGAGACTGAAGCGGGTAAATCTTGTTTAATCCCCTTGACATCAACATTTGCCACATTGCTATACGTAGATTGATCGTACACAATCTGATTTTTCAAAGATGTTTTGAACTGGATCTGAAAGACCATTGGAGCCCCTGTCACGTTCCAGCCTTGAATGTACTCTTCATCTGTACCCAGATCTATAGTTAATGTTCCTTGGTTCTCGCTGGTTGGTGCTGGGTCAGTTACTTTAAGATAGTTTTTCCCCACCTGATTGCCTTTATAGGGATCACTGGTAGTTGCCTGAAACTGCCCGTTATGATTGATTGTTCCTCGTGTTACCTCTAATGAATTCGGTTCATAGACTTGATTTCCAGTGATTGGGTCATGAAAATAAATTCTTGATACCCCTAAGTTATTATAGTTGGTCACGATCGTCCATGTGAATTCTTTCGTTGCTGGATCATAGCTGCCAAACTTCATTCCTTGTTGTGTTTCTTGAGTGTTTGTTTTAAACTCTGCACTGCTGGAAGCTTCATAGGATTCACCGTTATTGTCAAAATTAACTTTGATTGTATTCGCATAATTAATACTCGTATTTGGGTCTTCGAACTCTTCATTAAACTGATTATAGGAGACATAATATTCCATTTGGAACTGATGTCTCGTCTTTGCGTAGCTGTTTTGGAATTTTATCTTAAAATCCGTATATCCTTTTTGAGACTCAGTTAAATGCACAGAAAGAACATAGTCAGCTGTAGTTTCATCCCCTATCATGTTCAGTATATTTCCATGCACATCCAAAAATTGGACTGCTCCTGTCAAAATGTGATCATTTTCTGAGACATCACGGATGATCACCCCATAGTCTGATTGCTTGTCTGGTACTTTTACTTTAGTTGGAAAAATTACATACCCCTCATCTGTGTAGCTCATTGTATCAGTAAAAAGGGCATTTTCCAGTTCATACTTATTTTTATTTATATCAACCACATAGTGAGCTGATTTCCTTCCTACATCAAGTGTTGGTTTATTTTTGATGATTACTTGTTGTGTAGGGTTCGCTTGGACTTCTGCCGATGAAGAGAGATTTTCAGTCCGTGCCTGATTCGTTATCTTTATACCAGAGTTGTCTGTGACGATTTTATTGACCTTTGTTTTGTAGGTGATATTGATTGCTTTTTCAGCCTGTACATTATTTTTAAATGTCACTTTAAATGGATTATTGGTCGTGTCAATTGTATAAGCACTCGGATCAATTGGTGCGCCATTGACTGGAGTACCATCACTGTCAAAATTGACCTGGTAAATAGCAAAGCTATCCGGATCGACATCCATATTTGCCGAATACGTGTCTGAGATCACATTGTCCGCTGTTAATTCTTTTTGACCATAGTTGTAACGAATCAGCCAACTATAGACTTGTTCGACAGGATCATAATCAGTTTTAACTTTTTCTAATGCTTTTTCATAAGTAAGGTCGACAGAAGCCGAAGCTTGTAGATTCGTTGTATCTGTAGTTAATTCCACGTTGTTTCTTATTGTTAGCTTTCCACCGTCACTGGGTTTTACTGAATCTTTGATCGTTGTAGTATAAACGATGCGGTAAGGTTGTTGGATAGCCATATTGAATTGAATCGAGCCATCATTCTCTACTGTATATTGTTTTGGATCAAGAGGTATCGTGTCTACTCCCACCACGTTTCCATCAAAATCCAGATTCAACGGATAAACAGAAACTGCGCCTTTCTCCTGTTTATCAAATACCAGTTGATCAGGAAAATGTTCACGTATCAATGGCTTAGATAAGTCGCTATAATCTTTGTTGAAGTCTATATCCCAAATCACTTTATCTGGACTATTTACTCTATCTGGATGACCTGCTTTACTAAGAGAGGCTCCACTAGATGGTTTTATTATGAAAGTAGCAGGTGGGATATTCGTTTTACTCGGATAAGTGATCGTTGTCTCGCCTGGTTGAGTGATTTTCTTTTTATCAAAATGTACATCAGCTGAAACTGAACCACTGCTGGCTGGCAAAAACTCCATACTGTCTTGTTTCGTAAAAACAATACGCAATTTTTGCGTATTTGCATCAAACTCGTAAGTACCATAGCTATTTTTATTCTTATCCAGTAAATCTCCTTTTGGTGAAGGGTCCCTGATTTCTAATCCTTGTGGAAAATCCATCTCGTAATAATCACCAGGCATCATTTCAGTTCGGACAGTATCAGGAATCTCAAAGTCCAATTGAAACACAACGACTGAATCGATCGTTGCTGGGTTAGTCTCAGTTGTCAATTTAATTTTTTTCACGAAGTTGTCACCAGGAGCATACTTCTCAAATAATTCATCCATTTGTTTAGAATCCTGTGTTGCTCCAGCATCTTCACTCTTTGTTTCGGGTGAAAGGACTGCTTTATTCACATTCTTACTTTGATTACTACTTGCGTTTTTAGTCCGTTCAGTGGTTGCCGTTGTTTGAGTGTCAGATTGACTATTCTCGGTTGACGTTTCTTTGGTTTCGATTGTCTGTGTAGTAGACTCTGTTTCTTTTGGCAAGTTTAATTGAAATATTTTTTTATCTTTTTGATAAAAATCAACCGTTCGATTTGGTCCGCGTGTATTCGTCCCTAGTAAAACAAGCCGGAAACGGTTATCGCCTTTACTTAGTTTATTAAAATCTAATGTAAATTGGGTACCATTTTTCGTTGTATCAACCGTATACTTTCCGATTATTTCTTTTTGGTCATTCAGGATATTCTTCTCTTCATCTTTGGCATCTTTCAATACAAATAACTTAGCCATTTCAAAAGTGATCGCTTGATTGTTTTCAGTAGAACTAGTGATATTTCCGACTAAATTCAATGCTAATTCATTCTTCTCAGCTGTACTAACAAACTCACTTGCTTGATCAAACTGAAGGTGATTCTCGACGGGAATACTTTCTTCAGTACTTGATGACTCTTTAGTAGGAGGAACAGATTCTGTCTGCAGTGTTTTTGGGGTATCACCTGATGTAGAATTTATGGTTTTTTCACTTGCAGTAGTAGATACTCCTTCTCCGTTTTCCATCGCTGTTGCAACGATGGGTGTGAAAAAATTACCTAACAAACTGAATAACATCATAGAATAGACAAACTTTTTCATTGTAATTACACCTTTACCTTTCTAATTACTGAGTTGTTCAATTGTTTGTGGAAAAAAGCAACAATACACCCACTATTATTATCCTTAAATTTTGTTAACTATACAAATAATAACACTTGTTTCATCTACCTGATCTATTTTTGCTGAAGATGATCCACCACTTATTTTGACTGATTAAAAGACAGTGTTGCATTGTATCTATGAATCAAATTTACGTGTGGACACTCAAAAAAGGGGTTCTATAATTTATGGGACTGAAGAATCAATTTTGATTCATCAGCCCCATTGTTCATTTTAGATATTAAAAAAACATATCGTTCCCTAGTATGATTAAATCATGACAAAATAAAGGTTCTATAATATTCGGAGTTGTTACTCTTAGGAGTAGGAACGCCAATTATTTTTATAACAAAAAGACATCTGGTTGTCCTATAATTAAATCGCTGAACCCAATCATAGGAGGAAAACCAAATGTCCACTAATAAGAATATCAAAATGAAAGAAAAAAGCATAGACAAAATGATCAAACAACTACTAAATATTAAAGATTCGAACATTTCTTTTTCTAACGGCAAACTGGAAGGTAAAAACAACTTGATCAAAGTCATCAAAAGAATCGCATTTGGCTTTAGAACGTTTTGTCATCTTAGAAAGAGAATTCTGATCCAACAAAATCTTTACGAGATCATTTAATTACACAAAAAAGGAAACGCCGAAACGTCTCCTTTTCATGATTTAATTCAAAACAACACTATTTGACTTAGAACCTTTTATTCATATAGAAAATTAGAATACATGGTCTGCCAAGCGAATTTTGGTATTGGCTTCTTCTACTTCGAACCCATCATCTTTCACTTGTGCTTTTGATCCGATTTTTTCTGCAAAATTCATTTCAATATCAGGGCGGTATGAGCGCTCTACATTGCGTACAAAATGTAATTTTTTGATTCGTTCTTCTGTTTGATCGAATGTTTCTTCGTTCAAATAGATGACCACGTATTTCATTTTCCTTGAAACATAATGAAGCAAGCCAAACTTCTTGAGATTCTTTAGTTGTTTCAGGCTATAGACCCAGACGATCAGTCCACGTCGCTTCGTTATTTCAAATTGATTGTTTTCTGTTTCCATGACAGTTTCCTCCACATCCAGCATGTCTTCCTTTTTCAAAGAAAGGATTGCCTGCATCGATCTTGATCTCCGAAGAAACAGCTTGTGCAAGCTCTCGACTGATTTCATCGAGTATATTTTGAAGTTGGGTTTCTTGTATCCGAAAGGCGGCGACTGAGTCATTTAAATCAAGTTGTCTTTTGGCTTTTCTAACAGCCAAATACGTTTCTTTGTACCCTGGTGCGTACTCTTTGTAGGGCGCAATCTTTTCATAGTCTTCTTTTTTTTTGAAGAAATCAGCTTTTAACTTCGCAACTTCTTCCGATTGCTCCATCTGTTTTTTTGTTTTCATGTATTCGCTCATTGTATGACTTTCAATGATACATTTCGCCAAACGTTTACATTGATCTTCTAAAACAAATAATTCTTCATTGATTATCACTGCTATCGCTACTCTCCTCAACTTCTTCTTGCATCAAGACTATCATATTTTCTTTAGAAAAAGCAATTCCTAACTGATCAGGGGAATCAAGCAAGAAACGATCATGATAGTATGGATCGCTATACAAAAATAAAAAAGTGAACGTTGGATCGATGACAGGGTGAGTAAATACACCATTGACATGCTGTAATTTGCCTTTTCCTGTTAACTTATCCAGTTCGTCTTTGGCTAGGGTGAATTTTGTAGCCGTTTTTGCACTACCCAATGTTTGCTTCCATTCTGCTAACCGATCTTCTGAAAGAAATTCTTCTGGCTTTTTCAAATAATCGTGTAGTAATAAATTCGTTTTATCGGAAAAATTGATGTTTCTTCGATAGAGTGGTAAATCATCTTGTTTTCTCAAAGAATTCAACAAAATAAAACTTTTATTTTCCTTTGCTTGATTGATTTCTTCCCAATCTGCATCATCCTCTAATTGATAATGAGGTAACCCTTCACCAAACACTTGATAAGGCAACAATTTGAGTAAACTATCTTTACTCAAATATACTACTGAGAACAAATCACCTGTACTTTGATCAAAAAACAAAATACCAAAAGTCTGATTGTCAAAGGCGAGCAGTGGTCGATAATTCATATCCTCTTCCATCAGCTCAATACCGACTTCTGTATCTTGATACTCAAATGTGAAATTTGTATAAATGGTCGTGATATCCGTTAAATCTTGCATCGTCATACCAAGCGTAAAAGGTGCGATCGTTTCATGATCTGCTTTTAATACTTTGACGGCTTCTACTTTATCATCTTGGATATTTGCTTCGAAAGACCATTGTCCTTGGGTATCCTGATAGTATCTAGTTTCAAAGCCAAATCCAGAAGTTAAGCGATCATATGGTTTTCCAAAATGCTGTTCTAACTCTTCGATTGGCTTTCCGATATAGGTGGAAAAACCAGTTGCTTTAAGCTCCTGGTATTTCCACGTCGTCATCTGGTTTTGTGTCTGTTGTTCTTGGCTTTTTTTTGCCTCTAGCACGGGTGGGAACAATACCGGCTGCATGTAGAATGCGACGATCACTGATAGCAATATCAAGATAAATAATCCTAGCCGTTTCATGCTGACCCACCACCTTTATTTTTCAGTCACTTCGATCAAGAGGTCACCTGACGCAATCGAATCACCGTTTGCCACATAGATATGGGCAATTTCTCCGTCAAAACGGGCTTCGATCGCCGTTTCCATCTTCATCGCTTCTGTGATCATCAAAGTGTCACCTTTTTTCACTTTATCGCCTTTTTTCACTAACACTTCTAGCACAGAACCTGACATCGTTGCTCCGATTTGTTCGCGATTCGTTGGTTCAGCTTTCAAACGTGTTTGAACTGAACTGATGATCGAAGTATCCTTGATCAGTATTTCGCGGCGTTGACCATTCAGATTGAAGAACAACACGCGATTTCCTTCAATATCTGGTTCACCGATCTCATCCAACCGAATGATCAAGATTTTTCCTCTTTCGATTTGGACATTCACTGTTTCACCCAAGCGAATCCCTTGGAAGAACGTTGGTGTATCTAATAAAGTCACATCGCCAAATTGATTGTATGCTTTTTGATAATCTAAAAAGACTTGAGGATACATCAAGTAGCTCAAAACTTCTTCATTTTTAGGCTCATAACCGATTTTTTCAGCTAACTCATTTTTGACTTGTTCAAAGTCGACTGGTTCAGCTAAAGCACCTGGACGGACATTGATTGCAGGTCTTCCTTTCAAAATGATCTTTTGTAATTTTTCAGGGAATCCGCCAACTGGTTGTCCCAACTCACCTTGGAAGAAAGTGACAACTGATTCTGGGAAACTCAAGGTGTCTCCTTTTTCATAGATATAGTCTTCCGTCAAATCATTTTGGACCATGAATAACGCCATATCCCCCACCACTTTTGATGACGGTGTTACTTTAACGATGTCACCAAACATTAAATTGACTGTGTGATACATCTTTTTGATTTCATCCCATTTGTGTCCTAGACCGACTGCTTTTGCCTGTTGTTGGAGATTTGAATATTGTCCCCCTGGCATTTCGTGCATATAGACTTCTGTTTCAGGGGCGTTCAACCCATTTTCAAATGGTTTATAGTACATGCGTATATCTTCCCAATAATGGTTCAATTGTTGTGCATTTTGGATATTGATCTCAGGTAAGCGAGGACCATTGACTAACGCATAATATAAACTGCTCATGCTCGGTTGACTCGTATTTCCACTCATCGCACTCATGGCTACGTCGACAATGTCCACCCCAGCTTTGGTTGCTGCTGAATAGGTGATGATTCCATTTCCGCTAGTATCATGTGTATGCAAATGGATCGGTAAATCAGTTGTTTCTTTCAATTCACTAATCAAACGATAGGCTGCCTGAGGTTTTAATAATCCAGCCATATCTTTGATTGCTATGATATGCGCCCCTAGTTGTTCAAGCTCTTTTGCCATATCTTTATAATATTGCACATTGTATTTTGCGCGACTTGGATCGTTGATATCGCCAGTATAGCAGATTGCGGCTTCTGCGATTTTCCCTGTATCTCGGACTGCTTGAATACTTTTTTCCATTTGAGGTGTCCAGTTCAAGCTGTCAAAAATCCGGAAGACATCAATTCCTTGTGCCGCCGCTTCTTTCACAAATTCCACTAACACGTTATCTGGATAATTCGAGTATCCTACTGCATTCGATCCTCTGAACAGCATCTGCAATAAAGTGTTAGGCATCAAGGAACGGATTTTTCTTAGTCTTTGCCATGGGTCTTCATTCAAAAAACGATAGGCCACATCAAAAGTGGCGCCTCCCCACATCTCACTTGAGAAAAGTTCTGGAAGTCCCTCTCCTGTTAAACGGGCAACTTCTTTGAAATCTTTTGTCCGTACTCTAGTTGCCAATAAACTTTGATGCGCATCTCTAAAGGTCGTATCAGTCAGTAGCAGATTTTCTTGGTTCTTGATCCACTGGACTAATCCATCAGCTCCCTCATTATCTAAAACATTTTTTGCTGTGAGATACTCATCCCGAGTGATCAGCTTTTTAGGTAGACGTGGTTTGTCATAGAATGGTTTTTCCCCTTTTTTGATTCCAGGGAAGCCATTGACAGTGATTTCACCGATGTATTTCATTGTTTTATTGCCACGGTCTCTCAAACGAGGAAATTCAAATAGTTCTTTTGTATTATCAATAAACGTTGTTTTTGCATTACCGGATTGGAACACAGGATGAGAAATAACGTTTAACATAAATGGAATGTTGGTTTTTACTCCACGAATCCGAAATTCTTTCAGACAACGTGTCATTTTTTGGATCGCAGTGTCAAAATCAGCTGCATGCGTACAAACTTTAACTAATAAAGAGTCAAAATAAGGAGTAACGACATAACCAGAATAAGCATTACCGACATCTAAACGGACGCCGAATCCACCTGGAGAACGGTAAGTATCGATTTTCCCTGTGTCAGGAAGAAAATGATTCAACGGGTCTTCTGTCGTGATTCGGCACTGGATCGCCGAACCATTAAGCTTGATCCCTGATTGTTCTGGCAAACCGATTTCTTTGTGCAGATCTTTTCCTTGTGCAATCAATAATTGTGTCGTTACAATATCGACATCTGTGATCATTTCAGTGATCGTATGCTCTACTTGCACTCGAGGATTGACTTCGATAAAGTAAAAATCGTCTCCTTCAACCAAAAACTCGACTGTTCCAGCATTGACATAGCCCACATGTTTCATCAATTGGACAGCAGCTTCACAGATCCGCTGACGCTGTTCTTCGTTCATGGACACACAAGGTGCGACTTCTACAACTTTTTGGTGGCGTCTTTGAACAGAACAATCTCTTTCAAATAAATGGATCACATTGCCATGCTTATCTCCAAGGATTTGGACTTCGATATGCTTAGGGTTCGCTATATATTTTTCTACATAGACTTCATCGCTACCAAACGCTGCTTTTGCTTCGCTTTTTGCACGTTCATATCCTTCTCGAGCGCTTTTTTCATCATGAGCGACACGCATCCCACGTCCGCCACCACCTAAAGCTGCTTTGATCATGATTGGATAACCATAGCGTTCGCCAAAATCTAGTGCTTCTTCTACACTCGCAATCGGACCATCTGTTCCAGGAATCGATGCGATCCCAGCTTCGATCGCTGCTGCTTTTGCTTTGATTTTATCTCCAAAAATATCAAGATGATGTAAATCGGGACCGACAAAAGTGATCCCCTCTTCTTTACAACGTTGTGCAAAACCTAAATTTTCAGATAGTAATCCATATCCTGGATGAATAGCATATGCTCCGCATTGTTTTGCAATCGAGATGATCCCTTCAATATCTAAATACGCATCGATCGGTTTTTTCCCTTGTCCAATCAAATATGCTTCATCTGCTTTGAACCGGTGCACTGAATACTCATCTTCTTCAGCGTAGATACCAACAGTTTTAATTCCTAATTCTGTGCAAGCACGGAACACACGTACCGCAATCTCTCCTCTGTTAGCAACTAAAACTTTTTCCATCGAACCACTCCTACATCTTTTTTAGTATAAACCTAAGCTTTTTCTTTTCTCATCTGCACTGATATTCAATACAAAACCAATACAGATCGAGAGCATCAAGAGACTAGAACCGCCCTGACTCAAAAATGGGAAAGTAATACCTGTCAATGGGATAACACCAGTGATCCCTCCAAGGTTTACGAACACTTGAACTAAGAACATTGCTCCGATCCCGATACACAATAATGAATTGAATGGATCTTTTGAACGCGTCCCTACTAAAATGATCCGAGTGATCATAAAGAATAGTAGAGCAAGGATCAGGATCCCCATGATAACACCTAGTTCTTCTACTACGATCGCGTAGATGAAATCGGTTTGTGCTTCTTGTAAGAAGCCTTTTTTCTGGATACTATTCCCTAATCCTCGGCCAAATAGACCGCCGTTGAACATCGCATAATAGCCGTTGACCATTTGGTGCCCTCTATTGAGTTCATCGGAAAAAGGATTCTGAAAAATAGCAAAACGATTATAGATATATTGCAATCGTTCAGGAAGAAATTTCCCGTGAGTGATATTGACTAGCCAGATAGTAAACACACTTAAACCAACTCCGCCAAATCCAACGATCAATGTATATACATAGTTGATACCACTTGCTAAAAGCAAAACCAACGTAATCAAAAAGATGACAGTTGCGTTCCCAAAATCGGGCAAGATTGCAACGATAGCCGTCAATACCAATACCAAAGCAAGAGGTCGTTTGACCGTGCCGATAAAATCTTTTTGGATGCTGTATTGTCGTTTGGAAAGAGTCCAAGACAAATACCAGATTGCGATGATCTTTAAATACTCTGCAGGTTGGATCGTAAATCCAGCGATCTGAATCCATCCTTTTGCACCATTGATCTCTTTACCAAAAAATAAAACGATCAAAAGTAAAATCGTCAGCACAGCGATTGCTGCCATGATCAACCGCTGATTCTTCAAAACATCGGTTTTCATTTTGTAAAGTAGCCCGATTACAATTAGACTCAGGACCCAAAAAATACTTTGATTAAAAAATGATGCGGAAGGGCTTGTCCCGTTTTCCATTAATAAATATGATGACGAACTATAGACCATGATCAATCCCAATACACATAGAATCAAATATGGGATCAATATGCTATAGTCTAATAAATGCCTTTTTTTAACTTTCTTAGGCAAGTTTACTCCTCCTTGCCAATTTCTTTTTTATCATAATTTTCTTGGTAAACTTCACTATATAAATGGTTCAGTTCACGCTCTAATTCACTCAGCAATAGCTGACCTTCTGTTTTTTCGACTATCCCCACACGTATCGCAAAATTGACTTGTTGTGAGAATCCATACATTTGCGTATCCACTACTTCTTCAAAAGCTTTACATTGCGAGATACATAAGCTGTTTTTTTGATTTTTGATCAAGCGTTTGATCCGTTCAGCTTCATCTTTCAATACTTGGACTGCAAATTCATTTGACAGAGAATCCATCTACGCCTACCCCCATTCTAAGTTTATTTATTATAACATACTTAAAAATCCAACGGGGAAAAATCACGGTTTTCGTAAGGTGATTTTCCCTTTTTTTATCCTTTTGTTTTGCACGATGGACGCACTTTTCATTTTTCGCTTTGTGCTTCTTTGATAACGGCTAGGAATGCTTCTCCGTATTTATCTAATTTACTTTGACCGACACCTTTTATTTGCAGAAATGCCAGTCGGTTTTGTGGTCTTTGTTGGCTCATTTCCTTTAACGTCGAATCAGAAAAAACGACATATGGTGGAACACCAGCTTCAGAAGCTAAGTCTGTTCGCAGTTCTCGTAATGCTTCAAACAGACTGTCTGCAGCTTCATCTGAAAGTTGAACTACTTTCTTTGGTTCTTTCTTAAATACTTGTTTTTTTCCAGTAAGAACAGCGATACCTGACTCTGTGACCTTCAAAACGGGGTACTCTCCACTCACAGAGAGCAAGTAACCACCAGAGATAAGGAATTCGATTAGCTGCAAGATATCTTTTTGCGCGTATTTCTTTAATAAACCGTACGTAGAAAGTCGATCAAATCCGAAGTTTTTCACTTTTTGCTCCTTCGATCCAGCTAACACTTTCATCAACATCTGCTTCCCATAGTTTTCGCCCATTCGTTTGATACAAGATAAAACCATCTGTGTTTCCTTCGTAACATCGATCAACTCTCGATCATCTAAACAGTTACCGCAACGCTCGCAAGGTACACCATCTTCTCCAAAATAAGCTAAGATATATTGCTGCAAACAATCCTCAATGTAGACATACTCGGTCATAGCTTTTAATTTTTCATATTCTTTTTGCTTTTGATAATCTTCCCGTTGTGATTGCTGGATAAAAAATTTCTGGATCTGGATATCTTGCGGTGCAAATAACAAGATAGCATCACTTAGAAGACCATCTCTTCCCGCTCTACCTGCTTCTTGATAATACGCCTCCAAAGAACCTGGTATTTGATAATGGATGACAAAGCGGATATTGCTTTTATTGATCCCCATTCCAAAAGCATTGGTAGCCACCAATAACTCTACGCGGTCGTACAGAAAAGCTTCTTGCATTTCCGTCCGTTCCCGTTCACTCATGCCACCATGATACCTACCAGCATTGAAACCAAACTTTTTTAATAAATGATAGATACGGTCAACTTCTTTGCGTGTTGCCGCATAGATGATGCCGGATTGTTTCTGATTCATACGCAGATATTCGACCAAATATTGTTCTTTTTTTTGATCCTTGATTACTTGCAACCGTAGATTTTCGCGAGCAAACCCGGTTTGGATATGATTTTTGACCGGAATCTTTAAAAGTCTTTTGATGTCTTCGGCTACAGCTATCGTTGCAGTTGCTGTTAATGCAACAATGATCGGCCGTTGGATCAACTCATTCAACTTTTCTGCCATTTGAAGGTAACTAGGACGGAAATCATGCCCCCATTGGGAAATACAATGTGCTTCATCAATGGCAAGCAGTTGGACATTCCAATGTTGCATCGAACGAATGAAATCTGGCATGATAAAGCGTTCAGGTGCAACATAGAGCAACTGGATCTCCCTCTGTTCAAGTTCTTGGAAACGTCTTGCTGTTTCATAGCCATTCAACGAACTATTGATAAATGTTGCAGCTATCCCTAACTGGTTAGCCGCATCTACTTGATCTTTCATGAGGGATATCAAGGGTGAAACAACGATCGTCAAACCATCTAGCATCAATGCTGGCAGTTGATAGCACACCGATTTCCCACTTCCTGTCGGCATGATACCCAGCACATCTTCATGTTCCATCACTTTTTGAATGATTTCCCTTTGCCCTGGGCGAAATTCGTCATAGCCAAAATATTTTTTTAGTAATTCGTTCATCTTATCCCTACTTTATACATATTTTAAGAAAATGATGGCAATATTTCATTCATTTAAATAGATTACGCAAGAACTATTTTACTTCTCGTTGTCACTCAGAACAACCCTTTTATCCGTGAAACAAATCGCATTTATGAAACATCAGAGAGCTTATTTTGAGTTTTTAAAAAGTCTTTTAATAGACTTTTTCCGTTATTTCGTGTGTTTTTCTCTATTTCTAAATCTACTTCTCCACAGAAATAGCTGAGCATAATCACCACAATCGAATTTTTAGAATAAACTATTTTCTTTCCATGCTAGGTGACACATTAGCTGAAACGCGCACTTCATCACGCCCTTTGATTTTTGCAGCCTCTTTGTAAAATAGCATAGCTAAAGGCTTTTTATCCTACTTAGTCGACAGTGATAGCATCAATTACACACTTGTTATCTTAAGCATACCAAAAATATTTTTTATAGATAAATAACACTTAACCTGATGTACTAGATCACTCCATGCTACGAACTTTTTATATTTGAACAACATTACTAGAGAATCAGATATTTTCAGCTATGTACAAAACCAACTAGATTTATCGGTTTCGATTGTAGTTGTACTTTTATAGTATCGCCTAAAGAATCATTTTCTTTCAGTACTGTGACTGACAAACTAAAAAAGGAGGGGATTTTATCCCCTCCTCCTATGATGCTTGATCACGCATTATTTTTTCTTTTTAGACGCTTTTTCACGAACATTTTTGTTCAAGATTTGTTTTCTTAAACGAATGCTTTCTGGTGTTACTTCACAATATTCATCATCATTCAAGAATTCTAATGATTCTTCTAATGTTAATTGTTTTGGTTTTTTGATGACAGATGTTTGGTCTTTCGTAGCAGAACGTACGTTAGTCATTTGTTTTGCTTTTGTAATGTTGACAGTCAAGTCATTTTCACGGCTGTTTTCGCCAATGATCATTCCTTCGTATACTTCTGTACCTGGTTCAACAAAGACTGTTCCACGTTCTTCAATACTCATGATGGAATAAGTTGTTGCTTTCCCTGCATCGATCGAAACAAGAGCACCTTGGTGGCGTCCACCGATTTGTCCTGGTAACATTGGTAAATATTGATCGAAGGTATGGTTCATGATTCCATATCCGCGTGTCATAGAAAGGAATTCAGTAGAATAACCGATCAAGCCACGTGCTGGTGTTAGGAATGTCAAACGGATCTGACCATTTCCAGTATGGATCATGTCTTGCATTTCGCCTTTACGTAGGCTCAATGATTCGATTACACTACCCATGTATTCTTCTGGAGTATCGATTTGAACACGTTCAAATGGTTCGCATTTTACACCATCGATGATTTTTTCGATAACTTCTGGACGTGATACTTGTAATTCATAGCCTTCACGACGCATATTTTCGATCAAGATCGATAAATGTAGTTCCCCACGACCAGAAACAGTCCAAGCATCTGGAGAGTTTGTTGGTTCAACACGTAGTGAAACGTCTGTTTGAAGTTCAGCCATCAAGCGTTCTTCAATTTTACGTGCAGTGACGAATTTACCTTCGCGCCCAGCAAATGGTGAATTATTTACTAAGAATGTCATTTGTAAAGTTGGTTCATCAATGTGTAAGATCGGTAATGCTTCTTGGTGATCTACAGGTGTAACTGTTTCACCGACGAAGATATCTTCCATACCTGATACTGCAATCAAATCTCCAGCTTTTGCTTCTTGGATTTCTAAACGTTTTAGACCGAAGAAACCGAACAATTTCGTTACACGGAATTTTTTAACTGAACCGTCAAGTTTGATCAAGGCTACTTGATCCCCTACTTTGATGGTTCCTCTGAAAACACGGCCGATCCCGATACGTCCAACATAGTCATTGTAATCTAACAATGATACTTGGAATTGTAAAGGTTCGTCGCTGTTATCTACTGGAGCAGGGATCTTTTCAACGATCGTATCGAAAACTGGTGCCATCGTTGGTTCTTGGTCAGTAGGATCATCAGACAAGCTTGAAGTTCCATTCAATGCTGAAGCGTAAATAACTGGGAAATCTAATTGATCATCATCAGCACCCAATTCGATGAATAATTCTAGTACTTCATCAACAACAAACTCTGGGCGTGCAGATGGTTTGTCGATCTTATTTACAACGACGATCGGTGTAATATGTTGTTCTAATGCTTTTTTCAATACGAAACGTGTTTGTGGCATCGTTCCTTCATAAGCATCAACAACTAGAACAACGCCGTCTACCATTTTCATGATACGTTCAACTTCGCCACCGAAGTCCGCGTGTCCAGGAGTATCCATGATATTGATACGGTAGTTTTTATAATCAACCGCTGTATTTTTCGCTAAAATAGTAATTCCACGTTCTTTTTCCAAAGCATTTGAATCCATCGCACGTTCTTGTAATTGTGTGTGTGCGTCTAATGTATCGGATTGTTTCAATAATTCATCAACCAATGTTGTTTTTCCGTGATCGACGTGAGCGATGATCGCTACGTTACGGATATCGTTTCTATAGTTCAATGTAACTAACTCCTTCTCGGTTCTTTATGACAGTGCAATTTTACTCGACTGTTTATTATAGCAAATTTTTTTCATGAAATATAGTAAAATGTTTTCATTTTTTCGAGAAAATTAATATTCTCGCCATTTTCCTCTTAAACTTACGGTTTTTTTATGATTTTGAGGATTGTGAATCGTTTATCAATCGTCGCATTTCTTCATAAGCCTTCTCTGTCCCAGCGAGATAATATTCACGTCCTGCGAATTTTAATTTATCACCTAGTATGCCACTGTACTTCATTCCGAACTCTTCTAGTAAGATATTCCCCGCTACATAGTCCCAAGGGCTTAGATTAGAGATATAGCCAATATGATGCCCTTTTAGCATCGCAATCAATTCTAGACCAGCACATCCATAAAGGCGGGCTCCCATACTTTTTTCTGCAATCGTTCGAACATTGAATCTGTTATGACTAAACAAATAACCATTTACTCCTAATAATCCTTGCGATAATCCACTGTTGGGCGGCTTTGGCAATGCTTCTTCGTTTTTATACACTCCTATTCCATTACCACCCCAGTAAAGTTCTTCTTTGACGACATCGTAAATAAACCCTAACTGACCTTTACCATCTTCGTAGACTCCTAACATAATACAAAAGTTCTCACGTTCTACGACAAAATTAAGTGTGCCATCGATTGGATCAATCACGAAAAGCTGTCCTGTAAAATCGTTTACCTTACTGTATCCATCTTCTTCTGCAAGGATTTTGGCTTCTGGATTGAATCTGTGGATTTTGTCGATCAAGAAAGCTTGGATTTCACGATCCATATTAGTGACGAGATCATTTCGACTAGTCTTTTGATCAATCGTCAACTTTTTATTTTCAGCATTTTTTATTTTTTCTCCTGCTTCATAAAGCCACTCTTTGATCACACTGATTCGTTTTTCCATGTCTTCACCCGTTTATCTTCAAGATTTTTTTCGTATTCTTTTTTGCTTCCTGAACCGTTCGATATAAGGAATAGCCAGAAGCCTTCTCAAATTCTCTGCCTAGTCGTTTTTCTTCACCGATCGATTTGATCACTGTTTTAAAGTTTTGATAGGTTTTTAGAAACTGATCGTTCGCGATTCCTTTTTCATTTGCAGTTTCTAAGTCCTCCCACATTTTCATGACGATCACCATTTCTTCGGTCGTCCAATCAAGGTCTAATGGATATTGATACTCTTGCATCGCTCATTCTCCTATTCATCATAATCAAAATCAGTGTATCATAGAAAAGAATAAGCAACCAACTATTTTTACTTTTTTAGTTTACATAATATAATTATGTAACATGAAATTAAACCTCCATATTCACTATCCCGTCATCCTTTGAGCGTGGGACAAAAAGTATGAAACATTTTTGTCTCATTCTTTAAAAACGAATAAACGGTGGGAGCAGAAGCAACTCCTTCTTAAATAAGCCGAAATTCACAAAAATTTGAAAAGCAATTTTCGTAATTTCTTCTTATTTCTTGGAGTTAAACACTTCTGTCCCCGCCTCATTCCAATCACGGCAAAAAATCAGGCAATTTAAGTCATTACCTGATTTCACTCATTTTTTGTTCGCCTCTTGATGGATTTTCTTCGCTTATCAATATGTTTTTATTAGGGAGAAGTTGTTGCTCACTTGTAACTAAAGAACAACCACTACTTATCTATCATTGCCCTGTCTCGCCGGTTTTGTATAAAAATTGATCAGATTGATAGGCTTATCTCTACGTAGATTTTTAAGACAAGCTTCAAGCGCACGTGCGGCAAAACGCACATTGTCTCTTCTTCTTTCAAAGTTCTTCGTTTCTTCAATAAGACGGTTGAAACTTGGCGAAACAATTTCAGCGATGCAATATCCATTTCGATGATAGGCATTGAAGATTGTAGTTTCCGCTTCATCTCGACAGGCAAGATATAGTTTTTTTACTGCTTCTTTTCGCTGTTCTTCATATTCTGGCAAGAGTAATGGAGCACGTAGAATGTTTTCTCCTTTTCGTTCAACCATTTCTAATAACGAAGGAACAGACAACCGGAACTTATCAAAAATGATTTCTTCAACTTTAGCGTAAACTTCAGGTTCTTTTACAAAGAGATCCGATAAATGACGAAAGAAATTTTCCTCACTTCGAACAAATATCTGCCGTATCTTATCACTTTGAGGATGATTTCTAAGATCTCTAGTTATTGGTGCTACATAAACCTCTTCAGGATTTTTTTCTGGGTTATTCACTTGCTCCACTCCTTTTTTATTCAAGCAATCTATGATTGAAAGCAAAAAACCACGGTTCTCCACTCTTTCTTACGTTCTAAAGATTTACTCGCTAAGAGAATCTTAACAAATAACCAGATAGACAGATGTCCCATTTTTTCATATTTGAGAATTAACGTACATACAAAAAGCCAAGTACCTAACTCAATGGAATTAGGTACTTGGCTCGTATTGATAATCAATTATCACTCAATGATAGAGAGAGTTCTCTTTGATCTTTAAATATGGATCGGTAATCCTAATGCTAATTCTGATGCATCCATTGTGATTTCTCCAAGGGATGGATGTGGATGGATAGTTAAAGCGATATCTTCCGCATTCATTCCTGATTCAATGGCTAAAGCTAATTCTGACACCATATCGCTGGCACCAACACCACCGATTTGTGCGCCAATGACCACATTATCGTCATTTGTTGTGACTAAACGAATAAAGCCTTCAGTTTTCGCAAGTGACAAGGCACGACCATTTCCAGAAAATGGGAATTTATAAGCAGTCGCTTCTAGCCCAGCTTCTTTTGCTTCTTTGATCGTCATTCCGACAGAAGCTAATTCAGGATCCGTAAATGCAACTGCCGGCATTGCTTTATAGTCGACAGCTACCTTTTTGCCTGAGATAGCTTCAGCTGCAATTTTCGCTTCATAACTTGCTTTATGGGCTAATGCTGCACCGGGTACGATATCGCCGATCGCATATATATTCGGCACATTCGTACGCCCTTGTTTATCCACTTTAATCAATCCGCGTTCGCCAACTTCAACACCAGCTTGTTCTAAGCCCATGTCATCAGTATTTGGACGGCGACCAACTGTTACCATGACATAATCAGCCGTCACAGTTTCTTCTTTCCCGTCAACAGCGTATTTGATTGTTACGCTGTCGCCATTATCCACTGCTTCTTTTGCCATGGCATTGGTTACGACGGTTACTCCTTTTTTCTTAAAGTCGTCTTCCACTAGTTTCACCAAATCTTTTTCATAAGTTGGTAAGATTTGTGGCGAACCTTCAAGAATCGTTACTTCGGCTCCAAGATTTGCATACGCACCACCGAGTTCCGCACCGATGACACCGCCACCGATGATCACAAACTTCTTAGGTACTTCTTTCAATGCTAGACCGCCAGTTGAATCAAGTACACGCCCGCCAAATTTGAATCCTGGAATTTCGATAGGGCGTGAACCAGTAGCAATGATTGCATTGTTAAATGAATACGTTTGTGCTGAATCTGGATGGATCACACGCAATGTATGATCATCCACGAAGAAAGCTTCTCCTTCAATCGTTTCTACTTTGTGTTTTTTTAGTAAGAATCCAACACCGGAAGTAAGTGTTTTAACTACCTTGTTTTCTTTCCAATCTTGTGTTTTCTCAAAATCAAGAGTAACATTTTCGCTTGTTACACCAAAAATAGTGGAATCAAGTGATTCTTGATAATGATGTCCTGCAGCAATCAATGCTTTTGAAGGAATACAGCCGACATTCAAACAAACGCCACCGATATATTCTCTTTCGATGATTGCAACTTTTTGACCCATTTCAGCAGCGCGAATGGCTGCTACATAGCCGCCAGGTCCCGCACCGATTACAACTGTATCTAATTCTACAGCAAAATCTCCAACTACCATTTGTTTATCATCCTTCCATCATTAATAGCTCTGGATCAGCTAAAAGACGTTTGATATTGTTCATTGCTTGTTGTGCTGTCGCACCATCAACGATCCGGTGATCGAAACTTAGAGAAAGTTTCATTACTCGACCTACGACGATTTCACCTTCACCATTCACGATCGGTTGTTGTGCAATTGTACCGACACCTAAGATCGCTACTTCTGGGTAGTTGATTACTGGAGTAAACCAGCCGCCACCAACTGAACCGATATTACTGATGGTGATTGTTCCATTACGCATATCATCAGCAGATAGTTTTCCATCGTGAGCTAATTTTGCTTTTTCGTTGATTTCGTCAGCGATGGCAAACATTCCTTTACGGTCTGCATCTTTCACGTTTGGCACGTATAACCCATGATCCGTATCTGTAGCGATACCGATATTATAGTAATTTTTATACACGATTTCTTGTTTTGCATCATCAATCGAAGCATTCAAGATAGGGAATTTTTTCACTGTAGCTGTCAATGCTTTCACCACGTATGGCAAGAAAGTAAGTTTTGTTCCATTGGCTGCTGCAACTTCCTTGAATCGTTTGCGGTTATCCCACAATTTAGAAACTTCAACTTCATCATGTAACGTCACATGAGGCGCTGTTTGTTTACTGTTGACCATGGCTTTCGCAATAGCTTTACGTGTAGGAGTCAATGCTACGCGTTCTTCTAGATCACCTAGATTTGACTTGAATGCTTGAGCTGGTTTCGCTGGTTTTGTTTCAGCTTTTTCAGCAGGAGCAGTTTCTTTTGCAGGTGCTGCTTCTTCTGCTTTTGCAGGATCTCCACCACCAGAAATGAATTTTTCAATATCTTCTTTTGTCACACGTCCACCTTTTCCTGTAGCCGTCACTTGAGAGATGTCAACATCTTTTTCACGAGCGAATTGACGAACAGATGGCATCGCCAACACACGTTTATCTGGATCTGAAGCTTCGACAACAGCGGCTGATCCCGATGTTTCGACTTTTTCAGAAGCAGGTGCAGCTGGTTTTGCACTTGATGGAGCAGTGTTATGACCAGGGGCATCGATTTCAACTAATACATCCCCTACATTTGCCACTGTGCCTTCTGGTACAATAACATTTTTGACTGTCCCTGTTACTGGAGAAGGAATTTCTTCAACTGATTTATCATTTTGTACTTCTAATAAAGTATCGTCTTCATTGATCGTATCTCCTGCTTTAACAAACCATTTGACGATTTCACCTTCTGCGATACCTTCACCGATATCAGGCAACTTGAATTCAAACACGCCACCGTCTGTCCCTTGTGTTTCAGTGTCAGCAGCCGGTTCAGCTGCAGGCTGTTCTGGTGTTTGTTCTTTGGCTGCTACACCCGCATCGCCACCGCTTTCCTCGTTACCTTCGTGTCCAGGAGCATCGATTTCTACCAATACATCCCCTACATTTGCTACTGTGCCTTCTGGTACAATAACATTTTTGACTGTCCCCGTTACTGGAGAAGGAATTTCTTCAACTGATTTATCATTTTGTACTTCTAATAAAGTATCGTCTTCATTGATCGTATCTCCTGCTTTAACAAACCATTTGACGATTTCACCTTCTGCGATACCTTCACCGATATCAGGTAATTTAAATTGATATGCCATGATTTAATTACGTCCCCTCTTCTTAGAATTCTGCGATTTCTTTCACTTTTGCTTCAATATCAGCAGCATTAGGTAACCAGATATTTTCTGCTTGTCCAAAAGGAAAGACAGTGTCTGGTGCTGCAACACGGCCGATTGGTGCCTCTAAAGAAAGGATCGCGCGTTCTGAGATTTCAGAAATCACTTGTGCACTTACGCCAGCTTGTCTTTGTGCTTCTTGCACAACTACAACACGACCAGTTTTTTCAACAGATTGAATGATCGTGTCCACATCCAATGGTGCTACCGTACGTAGATCGATGATTTCTACTGAAATATCTTCTTTTGCAAGATTGTCTGCTGCTTTGATTGCTTCACGAACCATTGCACCATATGTGATGATCGAAACATCGGAACCTTCACGTGTGACAGCAGCTTTATCCAAAGGTACTTCATACGCTTCATCTGGCACTTCCTCGCGGAACGAACGGTATAGTTTCATATGTTCCAAGTAGACGACTGGGTCATTACTACGGATAGCTGAAATCAATAGTCCTTTTGCATCGTACGGATTTGATGGGATGACTACGCGAATCCCTGGTGACTGAGCAATCAATCCTTCTAAATTATCCGAGTGAAGTTCTGGTGTATGGACACCTCCGCCGAATGGTGAACGGATCGTGATCGGTAAGTTTCTCGTTCCGCCCATGCGGTATCTTGTACGTGCCATTTGTGCAACGACTTCATCCATTGCTTCAAAAATAAATCCGAAAAACTGGATTTCTGGTACCGGACGGAATCCTTCAAGAGCTAATCCAAATCCAAGTCCAGCGATTCCTGATTCCGCTAAAGGAGTGTCAAAAACGCGTTCTTCGCCAAATTTTTCTTGCAATCCTTCTGTTGCACGGAATACCCCACCGTTTTTACCGACATCTTCACCAAAAACGACAACATTTTCGTCATTTTCTAGTTCCAACGCTAAGGCATCTGTGATTGCTTGAATCATTGTTTTTTGTGCCATGATTATTTCGACTCCTTCGCTTCATAGATTGCAATTTGTTCTTTGATTGTTTGAGGAGAAACTTCAAACATATTTTTCAAGAAATCTGATACTTTTTGTTTTGGCATTTTATCAGCTTCTGCAATTGCTGCTTTGATTTCTTCTTTTGTTTGTTCAATGACTTGTTCTTCTTTTTCTTCTGACCATAATCCTTTTTCAGTCAAATAATTACGGAAACGGATCAATGGATCTTTTTTCTGCCACTCGTCATCCGTATCTTTCGTACGGTAACGTGTTGGATCATCTCCAGATAATGTATGTGGTCCGTAACGGTAAGTTAACGTTTCGATCAACACAGGGCCATTACCACTTACTGCCCAATCGCGTGCCATCTTAGATACAGTGTAAACTGCTAATGGGTCCATACCATCAACTTGGATACCTGGAATACCAGCAGCAACAGCTTTTTGTGCTAATGTTTTAGCAGCTGTTTGCTTTTCACGAGGTGTTGAGATAGCGAAACCATTATTTTGAATGTAGAATACTGCGTTGGCATGGTAAGCACCAGCGAAGTTGATTGCTTCATAGAAATCTCCTTGTGAAGAACCGCCATCACCTGTGTAAGTGAACACTACATTTTTCTTATTACGTTTCTTTAAGCCAAGTGCTACACCAGCCGCTTGAACATATTGTGCGCCAATGATGATTTGTGGTGGTAGAGCTTTCAATTCTTCTGGATAAAAGTTTCCTGCCGCATGTCCGCGTGACCACAAGAATGCTTGTGATAAAGGTAAACCATGTTTAACCAATTGAGGGACATCACGATAACCTGGGAGCAATACATCCTCTTTATCAAATGCAAATGAACTTGCAAGCTGACTTGCTTCTTGTCCTGCTGTTGGAGCGAAAAATCCTAAACGTCCTTGACGATTCAAAGCGGTTGACCGTTGATCTAAAACACGAGACCAAACCATATTCGTCATCAATTCAACTAATTGTTCATCTGATAAATCAGGAACAAGGTTTTCATTTACTACTTTACCATCTTGGTCTAGTGCTTGGTATACTGGAAAATCTGAATTGACTTCTTCTAATAATGCAGTGAAGTCGATAGGTGCTTTCTTGTTTGCCATTATCACACATTCCTCTCTCATCTATAAGAAAATCTCTTCTTTCTGCGATTGAAACAGCGATATAATCTGTATCACTATTTAACCGTCTTCATTTATAAATTATCACGTATCATTAAGAAACACAAGCTTAAAGCCCAAATTTTCACGATTTAAAAAAATTACAGATATCCGCTTTATTACAACATTAGTGAAGTCAATCACAATCAAGAAAGCGGTTTACATTTTTTCGCCATTATCCCTTGTTTTTTTTACCTTCACTATACTAGCTGTTACTATAAACAAAGCTTATTGTTATACCTTTTTCACGAATCAAGCAAAAGCCTCTAAAGATATTAGTGATAAAATAAACAAACACTTATATTCTAATTTACTCCTATATGTGCATTTTTTTCAACTAAAAAGCAACAGTCAGGTTTTTTCCAAACTGTTGCACTATTTATTCCTTCATTTAGTTCATGCTTGCAACCAACCTGCCAATTCTTCCATTCGTTTGGCAAAAACAATCATTCGATCTTGGTCAAGTCTGCTGAAATTGATCCTTATCCCATTCGTCTCCCGACCAAATAACCAACTAGGGGCTACGCCCAACCCTTTTGCCACCGCTTCACTTGCAATTTCTGCCGTCATTTTCTTTCCTTCCCATGTTACCCAGGCATAATATCCACCTTTGATTGGCCAGACATTGAAAAAGTTCTGCTTCTGTGCCCATTTCTGCAACAACAAACTTTTTTCCTGCAATTGGTTACGTACAAGCGCTAGTTTCGCATCATAACTTTCTTCGAAAACTGCAGTGGCAGCAATTTGTGTAAAGATACTCATGGAGAATTCCATCATTTGTTGTGCTTTGGCTAATTTGAAGATCAACGTTTGGGGGCCGATTATCCAACCGATTTTTGTCGTCTTCCCAAGTAGTCTAGATAAAGAACCAACATATAGAACATTTTCAGGATCGAGTGAATGGATAGAAACAGGGCTTTTTTCAACTTCCTGAAACGAAAGATCACTAAAAACATCATCTTCAACAATCGGGACCTGATACTTCCTACACAGTACGACTAGATCATTTCGCCGTTTTTGCGACATGACTTTCCCGGTAGGATTTTGGAAATTAGGGTTGACTAGTACAGCTTTGATTTTATTTTTTTGGATGGACTTTTCTAAAATAGCCAAATCTATCCCCTCATCATCCATCGGAATACCAAATAGCCGAGTCCCTGTTGCTCTAAACAAAGCCAAACGATAGAAAAAGGAAGGTGATTCGACTGCTACTGCATCTCCATTGGAGAGAAGTGTTTGTAAAATCAAAAAAATAGCTTGTTGCCCTCCCACCGTCACTAATAACTGTGTGCGGGAAAAATCAAATTGAAACTCGTCACTTAGATATCCTTCAATTTTTTCTACTAACGGAAGATAACCTAGATCCGTCATTTTTTGCTCTTCAGTGATCATTTCTGCCATCGTATGTGCCGGAAATTGTACATCAGGCAATAGTTTATTCGGCATTTCACTGGAGAAAAGATCCAGAAAATCTGGTTGTTTTTTTGCTTCCTTGATCCGTTCTTCATACCAGTCATCTACTTGCTCATAGCGCTGAGAAAAAAGTTCACGCCAATTGATTCGTGGAACAGAAAACTTCCCCCATTCCGTTTGATTGACATAGCGTCCGCTTCCCTGTCGACTAGTAAGAACTCCCAGATCCCGTAATTCATCCAACGCACGTACCACTGTTGTCCGATTCGTCCTAAAAGCAGCCGCCAATTTCCTCTCAGAAAGCAATCTTTCCCCAGGAGCTAGATTGCCATTTTCGATATTTTTCATTATCTGATCCATCATTTGCCGATAGATTGGTCCCTTCGTTTTATCTATTTCTTTCCACATATTTTTTCTCCAGTTTTTTTCTTTATTTTAACGGATTTCCCGTAGAAAGAAACAGAAAATAAAAAATAAGAGCACGACAAAAGGAAAAGTCACCTTTGTCGCACCCTCTAAATCGGAGCTAACCACTGCTTTGTGTCAATAACATAAGATTCTTAGGAATTTGAAAAACAACTCCTCTGAATTTTTTCTTATTTATTGAAGACCACTTTCTGCTATTTCCGTTTTTATTTCATTGATCTTCTTTAGATCGTATCTCCGTTGAAAATCGAATTTTTCACGATTACATAATCTACTTTTCGAATAGCTTCAAGGTCTCTTCCACCTGCGTAGGAGATCGAAGACTGTAGATCTTGTTGCATTTCAATCAGCGTATCTTTTAATGATCCTTTATGTTGGATCCAAATTTTCTTACCTTCGACATTTTTCTTTTCACCTTTTTGGAACTCTGATGCAGAACCGAAATATTCTTTATATACGACACCATTCTCCACTTTAGTTTCTCCAGGTGATTCTTCATGTCCTGCAAAAAGCGAGCCAATCATTACCATCGTTGCACCAAAGCGAACTGATTTCGCAATATCACCATGCGTACGAATACCACCATCTGCAATAATCGGTTTTCTTGCTGCTTTTGCGCACCATCTAAGAGCCGCCAGTTGCCAACCACCAGTACCAAAGCCTGTTTTAATCTTAGTGATACATACTTTCCCAGGTCCAATGCCGACTTTCGTGGCATCAGCACCGGCATTCTCTAATTCACGGACTGCTTCTGGCGTACCAACATTTCCAGCAATCACAAAAGTTTCTGGCAAATGCGCTTTGATATGTTGGATCATTTCAATGACAGAATTTGAATGACCATGTGCAATATCGATCGTGATATAGTCTGGTGCTAATCCTTGTTTGGCTAACTCTTCTACAAAAGAATATTCTTCCTTTTTCACCCCGACACTGATCGAACTAATCAATTGGCGTTCCTTCATTTTTTTGACAAATGGGATTCTTGCCGCTTCATCAAAACGGTGCATGATATAGAAATAGCCATTTTCTGCTAGAAATTCTGCAATCGAGTCATCGATGATCGTCTGCATGTTCGCCGGCACTACAGGCATCTTGAATGTGTGTTTTCCTAGAGTAACGGTCGTATCACACTCTGAACGGCTATTCACGATACATTTATTAGGAATTAGTTGGATATCTTCGTAATCAAATACTTTCATTGACATGATCCTCCTGATGTTCGAATACGGTAAAACACGAACATTATTTACTTTCAAAGCACTTATTTTTAGCGCCCTATGTAATTTAACCTAATTGAAATAAAAAATCAAGAGAAAAAGCAAACAAAAAAAACAGAATCAGCATTTTCCCACAGATTTTGTTTTTTTGCCCATTGTTCGTTTTTAAGGGTATTTATGTAGTTGATTATAAAAATGAGCGACCCGTGCTCTTAAAGCGTCGAGCTCCTATCAGGTTGGTCAACTTTTTTAGCCGTTTCCCGATTTCTTTTTATATAGGACTCATTCGTGCTGTTAGCGACTGCTTGATTGATGACGACACCAAGTCGCCGAGAGTTGATCGACTGATTACTTTGAGCACGTTCTATCACCGGATGATTAAGAGTTCCTCGCTCTATTTTTGGCGCTTGCGTATTCTCGACAACTTCTTTTTCTTTATCGACTTTCGCTAAAAGCTTGCCCATTTTTTTTAATGCTTTAGCTATTCTCTCTCGACTGCTTCGATTCGTATAAACATCATAAAATTCAAGGATTTGGGGAGATTGATACTTTTTAAGCGCCAATTGAAGATTTCCAGCAAACGAATCCTGTGTGTAGTTGACTTTTTTGAGTGTTTGACTAGCATTGATATACTTTATTTTATTCTCTGTATTCAAAGATGTATGATGTACCAACGCTATTCTTGTTTGATGAAGCTTAGTTCTTACTTGATCCAGAGCCACAAATTGATCGATGTATGTAACAAAACACTCGCTTTGCTTGACACACAAATTCTGATACTCCAATGCTTCAAGCTCACTGATCGTTTTGCCAATGTTTTCACAGCTGTTGAGAATTTTTGCGTTAATTTCATCTAACTCCTTTTTACTTATTTCAATCACTTTTATTTGTTCTTTCACTTCTTTATTCAATCGAGCTTTTTGCGTATGTAGGACTCTTCGGCTAAGGGAATTGTTTTTGGTATATGTACCTGGATATAGTTTATTTTTCATTGGATGTACAGGTATAACTGTATTTAGGTGAACATCATCATAAGTGGTATTCAAACGCTCGATATACTTTTTCAACGGAGGAGGATAGTATATTCCTTCAGCATTCTCTAATTTCCATGTAGCCCACCCTTCTTCATAGTTCAGTCTTTTGAATGTATGGCTACCCTGATAATAGGAATATTTTTTGGCGTAATCGATATCTTTTTCAATTTGTTTCACCCTGCGTAATCTCGGCAAATGATCATCTATCTTTTTCCTATATTGGTTCAACAAATCAACGACCTGACTATCTACGTATTTTTGCTCTAAAGTTGTTCTATCTTTGCTATTCCCATAATTAACGTGGACCACGATCGCTTTTTGTAGTTGATCAAGTTCATGAGTTTCTTTCCTAACATTGGAAAGTTCCCTCACAAAAAGCTTGTTCAATGCTTTTTTCTCTGCTTTCAACAGTTCTTTATGTGTCGCCATGTTCTTCTTCCTTTCTTTATTTGTTTATGTGTTTTTTTATTCTATGTAAAAAAGCCGTTAGATCAACCTCAACTGACTAACGGCTCCATATTGTTTAAGGAAGGATATTTCCTGCTGCACGATAAAGTTCATACCAATCTTCGCGCGTTAATTGGATTTCTGACGCTTTCGCAATTTCTTCGATCCTTCCAGGATTCATCGTCCCAGCAATTACTTGCATATTTGCAGGATGGCGCAAGATCCACGCCGCTGCTAAACCGGTCGGAGTCGTTCCGTATTTTTCAGCTAAGTTATCCAATGCTTGATTCAACTCAGGGAATTTTTCATTTCCAATAAATACTCCTTCAAAAAATCCGTATTGGTAAGGAGACCACGCCTGGATAGTCATATCATTCAAGCGTGAGTAATCTAATACACTACCGTCATGGTCAACGCTTCCATCATCAGTCATATTGACATGGATTCCTTGATCGATCATTCCAGAATGCTTTAAGCCAAATTGCAATTGATTGGCTAGTAATGGCTGTTTCACATACTTCTTAAGCAAGTCGATTTGCATCGGTTTTTGATTGCTGACACCAAAATGGCGAACTTTCCCTGATTTTTCTAACTCATCAAACGCTTCAGCCACTTCGCTAGGATCGACTAAAGTATCTGGACGATGGAGTAAAAGCGCATCTACATAGTCCATTTTCAGACGTTGAAGGCTTCCTTCTACTGATTCAATGATATGTTTTTTTGAAAAATCGAACATAACACCAGGAACTATCCCGCACTTTGTCTGTATAAATAAGTCTTCTCGTTTAAGTGACGTTTTTGCCAAAGCATCGGCGAAAATCGATTCACATTCTCCGCCTCCGTAAATATCGGCGTGATCAAAAAAATTGATTCCATTATCGTAAGCTGTTTCAATCACCTTTACTGGATCCTTTGCTCCGTTGATTCGCATACAACCAAGAATAACAGAGGAAACCATCTGACTTGATGCACCCAATTGAATCTGTTTCATCTCAAAACTTCCTTTCTTTTCGGGATAATTTTACCACAACTTTAATGAAAAGGCTTTAAAAATAGACACCGTATTTTTCTATTCTCCAGAAAAATACGGTGTCTTGTCCTATTCTCAACTTTTCGATGTTACGCGTAGCCCTTTTGCTCCAATATCTGTCCGATAGAATGTCTGATTCGTATCTTTTGCCGCAAGCGCTGTGTAGATGTTTGTTCTTGCCTCAGTCAAGGTTTTACCAAAACTCTCCACCAAATAGATTCGCCCACCTGATCCAACTAAATTACCCTCTTCTTTCCTTACGCCTGCATAATAGACGGTCACATCCTCAGTTGAAAAATCAGGGAGCGGCATCCCTTTTAAGTAGTCACCCGGGTACCCTTCAGCTGCAACAACTACACCCACGTTATACCCCTCATTCTCCCATACAAGTTCACTTGGTGCCTGCCCTTTAAGCAATTCATCAATTACTTGGACAAAGTCACTTTTCAAACGGGATAAGACGACTTGCGTTTCAGGGTCTCCAAATCTTGCATTGAATTCAATCACTTTGGGCCCCGTTGGTGTTGCAATCAACCCAGCATACAAAATACCAACGAACGGACGTCCCAGTTCTACCATTCCATCAGCAGCTGGCTGAAGGATTTTCTGAATCGCTTCTTCCACTAACTCGTCGGCGATTTGTGGCACTGGCGTATATGCCCCCATTCCGCCTGTATTTGGACCTCGATCCTCGTCGTATGCCCGTTTGTGGTCTTGTGAGATCGGCATCGGATATATCTCATTCCCATTGACGAATGCCAGTAAAGAAAATTCCTCTCCCGATAAAAATTCTTCAACAACGATCAATTTTCCGCTGTCTCCAAAGCGATGATCTTCTAACATTTCTTTCGCAGCTTGAACTGCTTCTTCCACTGTCAAAGCAACTACGACACCTTTACCAGCAGCTAGTCCATCCGCTTTGATAACGATAGGTGCCCCTTGTTCTTCGATATATTGTTTTGCAGCTGCAAAAGTCGTAAAGTTCTCTGATTCAGCTGTAGGGATGCCAAATTTCCCCATCAGTTCTTTTGCAAAACTTTTCGACCCTTCGATTATCGCCGCAGATTGAGTTGGACCAAAAATTTTTAGCCCAGCGGCTTGGAAGTCATCGACGATCCCATTCAACAATGGTTGTTCTGGGCCAACGAACGTCCAAGTAATCTGATTTTTTTTGGCAAATTCAATCAAGTTTTGATGATCCAGTTCATGGATATCTACTTGTTCGATGCCATCGATGGTCATCCCTGGATTACCAGGTGCACAATAGACCTTGTTAACTTTCGGACTCTGTTTTATTTTCTTTCCTATCGCATGCTCTCTGCCACCAGCACCTATGATCAATATATTCATCTGCTACTCCTTTGTATTAGTGTCTGAAATGACGTACACCAGTAAATACCATTGCCACACCATATTTATTTGCCATATCGATGGATGCTTGGTCTTTGATACTTCCCCCTGGCTGGATGATCGCTTTGATTCCGTGTTTTGCGGCATATTCGACAGAGTCATCCATTGGAAAATAAGCATCACTTGCTAACACCGCATCCTTGGTCTTAGCTCCTGCTTGTTCAATAGCGATCTTAACAGAACCCACACGATTCATTTGTCCCGCACCGATTCCTACTGTTTGATGTTCATTTGCCAAAACAATCGCATTTGACTTCACATGTTTCACCGCTCGCCATGCAAAAGCCATAGCAGCTAGTTCCTTTTCAGTAGGTTTTCGATCAGTCACTACTTGCCAATCTTGTTTCTCTTCCATCGCAACATCTTCGTCTTGGACTAATAATCCACCTAAAACAGAAACCGTTTCTTCCGTATACGTGGACTCTTTCACAGTAAAATCAACAGTCAGCAACCGAATATTTTTCTTCGTCTTCAATACTTCTAAACTCTCTGGTGTAAACGATGGTGCAATGATGATTTCTAGAAAAAGCTTATGCATCGCTTCAGCTGTAGGCAGATCTACTTCTCGGTTGAGAACGATGATTCCGCCAAAAATCGATACAGGGTCTGCTTCATAAGCAGCATTCCAAGCAGCAAAAATCGTTGAAGCAGAACCAATCCCACAAGGGTTCATATGTTTCAACGCAACAACAGTCGGTTCTTGATACTCTCGCATGATCCGTAGCGCCGCATCCGCATCACGAATATTATTGAAGGACAATTCTTTTCCATGAAGTTGTTGTGCTTGAGCAATCGAATAACTTTCCGCCAATGCCGTTTCATAAAACGCTGCCTTTTGATGACTGTTTTCTCCATAGCGAAGATCCTGTTTTCGATCAAAGGTAAGCGTCAATTTTTCTGGTTCGCGTTCAGCTACTTGACCAGTTAGATACTGTGCGATCAAAGCATCATATGCAGCAGTATGGCGAAATACCTTTGCAGCTAATTTTTTTCTCGTTGCAAGGGACGTTCCCCCTTGTTCCTTCAATTCCGAAAGAACCACAGGATAGTCTGCAGGATCAACGACTGCTGTCACAAACTGATGGTTTTTAGCTGCGCTACGCAACATACTTGGTCCACCAATATCGATATTTTCAATTGCTTCTTCTTCCGTTACACCGGATTTCATGATCGTTTCTTTAAATGGATATAAATTGACACAGACAAAATCAATTGGCGTGATCTGCGAAGCTGCCATGGCCTCCATATGACTAGCTAGATCTCGACGACCCAACAATCCCCCATGAATCTTTGGATGAAGAGTTTTGACACGACCATCCATCATCTCAGGAAAATCCGTTACTTCTTCAATTGAAATCGTGGGAATACCTGCTTCATCAAGCACTTTCTTCGTCCCACCAGTAGAGATGATCTCAATGCCATTTTCTATTAGCCCTTCAGCAAACGCAATAACGCCTTTTTTATCTGACACACTTATTAATGCTCTTGTCATTTTATATGAGCCTCCATCGTCTTCATTTCTTTTACAACTTGTTCTATCACTTTTGGGTAGATTCGATGTTCTACTTGATGGATCCGTCTTTCTAACTCTTCCAGTGTATCCCCTTTTTTGATCTCTACACTTTCTTGACAAATGATCGGACCAGTATCAACACCTTTATCAATGTAATGGATCGTCACTCCTGTTTTCTTTACTCCTGCTTCAAACGCATCACGAATACCATGTAATCCTGGAAAATCAGGTAATAAAGAAGGATGGATATTGATGATCCGTGATTCATATTGATCTAGTAAAGTAGAACCGATGATCCGCATATATCCTGCTAGAACAATCAAATCTACTTCTTTGTCCAACAAATATTCCAATATTTTTTCTTCGTATGCTTTTTTCGACTGAAATTCTTTTGGAGAAAATATACTTGTCGAAATATCCAGTTTACTCGCACGTTCTAAAACGTATGCATTCGGTTGATCACAAAAAAGCCACACAAATTGATCTGTTAACCCTTTTTCACGGAAATACTCAACCAACGCTTGAAAATTACTGCCATTTCCCGAAGCAAATACGGCGATTCTCATCTTCTTGCCTCAACAAATTCCACTTTTTCTGTTTCTAACGGCACGACTTCTCCAATACGATAAACAGTTTCCCCTTGTTTTTGTATTTTCTCCATGATTTCATCAGCTTCGGTGGCTTCTACTGCTAATACCATCCCGATCCCCATATTAAAGATTTCATACATTTCTTTCGTTGGTATTTCTCCGTATTTTTCCAAACAATCGAAGATCGGCAATGTCGGCCAAGAACCTAGTTGGATGCGAGCCGCTGTTTCTTCAGGCAGCATGCGGGGGATATTTTCAACAAACCCACCACCAGTGATATGAGCTGCACCTTTGATTTTTTGCTCTTTCATAATAGGTAATAGTGAAGAAACATAGATTTTTGTAGGTTTTAGCAACTCTGTACTAAGCGGTTCTGATAATCCGCTGATCGTATCAGATAATGAAAAAGCGTGTTTCTCAAAGAAGATTTTGCGCACCAATGAATAGCCATTAGAATGAATACCACTAGAGGGCAAGCCAAGAAGGACATCCCCAGCTTTGATTGCTTTTCCTGTGATCAATTGCGCTTTTTCAGCGATACCTACCGCAAAACCAGCAAGATCATACTCGTCTTCCGTGTACATCCCCGGCATTTCCGCTGTTTCGCCGCCGATCAGAGCCATATTGGCCTCAACACAGCCAGTAGCTACTCCCGCTACGACTTTTTCTAACTTTTCTGGAGAATTCTTTCCTGTTGCCAAATAATCCAGAAAATAGAGTGGTTCAGCACCTTGCGCAAGAATATCATTCACACACATCGCTACACAATCAATTCCGATCGTATCGTGTATCCCAGATTCGATCGCTAAGAGTAATTTCGTTCCCACACCGTCTGTACCAGAAACTAGGACCGGTTCCTTCAAATGGCTGAATGAGCCAAGCTCGAAACACCCGCCAAAACCGCCAAGAGCCCCCATTACACCAAGTCGTTCTGTCCTTTTGACATGCTTTTTGATCCTTTCGACTACTTCATAACCTGCTTCGACATTCACACCCGCATTCGCATAAGCATTTCCCATCTCGTTCGTGTCCTCCTTAATAATCAAAAAAACGATACTTTTTCTTTTAATGATTCCTGGTACTTTTCTTCGTAATCGTAGAGTGGAGTAGGATAATCTCCATTGAAATAAGCCATACACAAACCAGAATATGGAGCATCCTCCGCTAGACCGATTGCTTGGATCAATCCTTCTTCACTTAAAAATTCAAGTGAGTCAGCTTCAATACATTGTCTGATTTCTTCTACACTATGATTCGCTGCAATCAGCTCTTTTCTTGTTTGGATATCGATGCCATAAAAACATGGATATTTCAATGGTGGTGAAGCAATCCGGACATGGACTTCTTTCGCCCCTGCTTCTTTCAGCAAACGAACGATCCGCCGACTCGTCGTTCCTCGAACGATCGAATCATCGACCATCACGATCCTCTTTCCTTCGACCACACCGCGAACTGCTGAGAGTTTCATCCGGACACCTTGTTCTCTCAATTCAGGGGTTGGTTGGATGAATGTGCGTGCAATATATTGGTTTTTGACTAAACCAATTTCATAAGGAATACCACTTGCTTCAGCATAGCCGCTAGCAGCAGACAAAGATGAATTAGGAACACCAACTACCATGTCAGCATCGACTAACGCTTCTTTTGCTAAATTCCGTCCCATATTCTTACGCGCTGTATGGACATTGACCCCTGCAATATTGGAATCGGGGCGCGCAAAATAGATATATTCCATTGAACAGATGGCTAGTTGCGTATCTTTTGTATACGTTTCGATACGATAACCTGAATCATCGATGATCACGATTTCTCCTGGACGAACGTCACGCACAAACTTGGCACCCACTACCTCCAGAGCACAAGTTTCCGAAGCAATCACATACGCACCATTTTTCATTTGTCCAATCGCAAGCGGACGAAAACCGTTAGGATCAAGAGCCGCAATCATGGCGTCTTCTGTCAGTAAAAGATAAGCAAAACCACCCTTCACCTCATTCAACGCATGTTTTAGTTTGCCAAGAAACGTCTGCTCACCACTTCGGCGTATCAAATGCATCAGTATTTCAGTATCAGAATTAGAATGAAAGATCGCTCCATCTTTTTCTAATTCTGTTCGTAGTGAGCGTGCATTCGTTAAGTTACCATTGTGCGCTAGACCAACTGACTGATCATAAAATTTAAATAGGAAAGGCTGGATATTATCGACACTTCCATTTCCCGCCGTTGCGTAACGGACATGTCCGATCGCAGCCTCACCCGATAACGCCTTTAATTTTCTTTGATCTTTGAACACTTCCGAAAGCAATCCGAGATCTCGATGACCTAACAGTTTCCCTTGATCATTCGATACGATCCCGGCTCCTTCTTGCCCACGATGTTGCAAACTATGAAGACCAAAGTAAGTGATACTCGCAGCGTCTGAATGCCCCCATACGCCAAATACCCCGCACTCTTCATTTAAACTCTTTACTTCATAAGGCATTCGATCGCTTCCTTCCAGTTTCTGTAGGCAACTTGAGTAGCCACATCGATTTTCCCATCAGAAGCTTGGATGGTGATTCTTTTTTCCGTGGTTACCTGCCCGATCAATGTCGCTTTTTCGCCTACGATTGTTTCAAAAGCTGCTTTATTCTCTGGCGAAGTCGTCAAAACGAATCTTGACTGTGTTTCAGAGAATAGTTGCGCTGTTGTCATTGTCGTCCGTACGTCTAAGCCGAATCCTTTAGGAAAAGCTGCTTCTGCCAAGGCAACCGCTACCCCGCCTTCTGCGCAATCATGCGCACTTGCGACTACTCCAGCCTTAATCGCTGCTAACACTATTTGTTGGTTCTCTTTTTCAATCGTCAAATCAAAGTGTTCGATATCTCCTTGGATTTTTCCTAATTGTAATTTTTGGAGTTCACTGCCATTGAAGTCCTCGTAAGTTTCACCAAGCAGATAGATAAGATCCCCCGCTTCTTTGAATTCTTGTGTCGTGATATTCTGTTGTTTTTCAATCAAGCCGACCATTCCGATCATCGGCGTTGGATAGATTGCTTGACCATCTGTTTCGTTATAGAGAGAAACATTTCCAGAAATAACGGGCGTTCCTAATACTTTGCACGCTTCAGAGATACCTTCAGCAGATGTTTTTAATTCCCAGAATACTTCTGGTTTATCTGGAGAGCCATAATTCAAACAATCTGTGATTGCTAGTGGTTGCCCACCGCTTGCAACGATATTCCTTGCTGCTTCTGCTACAGCGATCTGCCCACCGATTTCAGGATTCAGATAGATATAGCGAGCATTACAGTCAGTAGTCATCGCCAATGCCTTTTCTGTGCCACGAATCCGTAAAACTGCTGCATCACTTCCCGGTCTGACCACTGTATTCGTTTGTACTTGTGAATCATACGTTTCATAAATCGAATGTTTCGAAGCAATCGTTGGCTGACGTAATAGATCAAGTAATACTTCGTTAGGATCAGTGATCACTGGCTGATATTGACCCAATTCTTTGAATTCTTTGATCCGAGCAGGTTCTTTTGCTTCCTTCTCATAGACTGGTGCATCTTCTGCCAACGCATCAACTGGTAAATTCGCTACTTCTTCCCCATGATGGTATAGACGATAAAGTCCATCATCTGTCACTTTACCGATCGTCACAGCATCTAGATCATATTTTTTGAATAACTCTTTCACTTGTGCTTCTGCGCCTTTTTTGACGCAAATCAACATCCGTTCCTGTGATTCAGAAAGCATCATTTCATAAGGTGTCATATGGCTTTCCCGTTGTGGGACATCATCTAAACTCAGCACCAAACCCGAACCAGCTTTAGACGCCATCTCAGAACTTGAAGAGACCAAGCCAGCAGCCCCCATGTCCTGGATTCCCACTAGGATATCGGCATGATCTAAAACAAGTTCTAAACAAGCCTCTAATAAAAGTTTTTCCATAAATGGATCGCCTACCTGAATAGCTGAACGTTGTTGTTCTTCTTCTTGACTGAACTCTTCAGAAGCAAATGTCGCACCGTGGATACCATCGCGACCGGTTTTTGCACCAACATACATGATTGAATTCCCGACTCCCGAAGCTTGTCCCTTTTGGATATTTTGATGATCGATCAAGCCTACACACATTGCGTTAACTAATGGATTCCCTTCATAACATGGATCAAAAGCAATCTCACCACCAACAGTTGGGATACCGATACAATTTCCATAACCGCTGATACCAGCTACAACTTCATCTAATAAATATTTCGTACGTGAATTATCTAGCTCACCAAAACGCAATGAATCTAGAATGGCGATTGGTCGTGCGCCCATACTGAAAATATCTCTGATGATTCCTCCAACTCCTGTAGCTGCACCTTCATAAGGTTCAACTGCTGAAGGATGGTTATGGCTTTCCGCTTTGAAAACAACTGCTTGACCATCACCGATATCAACGATTCCAGCCCCTTCACCAGGACCTTGTAAGACTTGCGGACCGCTTGTTGGGAATTTACGTAAGATGGGCTTCGAGTTTTTATAAGAACAATGTTCGCTCCACATCACAGAGAACAAACCTGTTTCTGTATAGTTAGGCATTCTTCCTAGAATATCTTCTTCGATCATGCGATATTCTTCATCAGTCAATCCCCACTGTGAATAGATTTTTTTCTCTTTGATTTCTAAAGCACTTGGTTCACTTAATGTTTTCATTTCAAACAGTCACCTTTCCAAAGTTCTTGATCATTGAAGCAAAAAATCGTTTTCCATCTTCTGAACCCAACAATTCTTCCATCGCTCTTTCTGGATGAGGCATCATCCCTAGTACATTCCCCTTTTTATTCGTGATCCCTGCGATATTTGCTACACTGCCATTAATATTTTCAGTAGCGTAAGTAAAGGCAATTTGATTGTTTTCTTTCAATTCCTGTAAGGTCTCTTCATCACAAAAATAATTTCCTTCCCCATGTGCTACAGGTAACTGAATGACTTCATCGGCCTCATATTTCGAAGTAAAAGGTGTCTGGTTATTCACTTTTAACGGCACTGACTTACAGATAAAGCGTAAAGAATCATTTCTTCTCAAGACACCTGGAAGCAGGCCTGCTTCCGTCAATATTTGGAAACCGTTACAGGTACCAAAAACTGGTTTTCCTTCATCGGCAAAACGAATCACTTCTTCCATGATCGATGAAAAACGGGCAATCGCTCCACAACGCAAGTAATCGCCATAGGAGAATCCACCAGGAAGCAAAACACCATCAAAACCTGCTAATGAAGTTTCATCATAACGAACGTAATCGGCTTCGACACCCATGATTTCACGTATTGCCCATAACATATCTGCATCACAATTTGATCCAGGAAAGACGACCACAGCAAATCTCATATTAGATTTCCTCCAATTGTTCGATTTCATAACGATACGTTTCCATATTGACATTCGCCAACAATTTGTCACAGATTGCTTCGATCGTTTCTTCAACTGCCTGTTTCTCTGCAGAGACTTGGATCTCGAAGTATTTGCCGATTCGAATCTCTTCTACAGTGTCATACCCTAAACGATGAACGGCATTCTTGACCGCTTCTCCTTGAGGATCTAAAACAGAATCTTTATAGGTGACATAGACTTTTACAAAATACATGTGCTTTTCTCCTTTTACCCATTGTTTTTTTATTGATTGATTTTTTCTAAGCGATTCAATACTTCTTGATATACAGGAACGATCTCACCGATTTTTCGGCGGTAAACATCTTTGTCCATGTGGGCTTCCGTTTCTAGATCCCAAAGGCGACACGTGTCAGGAGAAATCTCATCTCCTAAAAGAATAGTTCCATCACTGGTTTTGCCAAATTCCAATTTAAAGTCGATCAGTTGTAAGCCGATCTGTTTGAACAATGGTACTAAAGCATCATTCACTCGTTTTGCTTGTTCCTTTAATTCAGCAATTTCCGACATCGTTGCTACCTTCAAAAACAAAACATGTTCATCATTGATAAATGGATCATCTAGTTGATCATTTTTGTAATAAAATTCAACGATGGGCTGAGGTAACGTTTGTCCTTCTGGTATCGCCAAACGTTTAGAAAAGCTCCCTGCAGCGACATTACGCACGACTACTTCTAAAGGAATGATATTTAATTTTTTTACTAATTGTTCGTGTTTTGATAGTTGTTTAATAAAATGATTCTCAATACCTTGCTCGTTTAGATAATTGAATATCTTACTTGTGATTTGATTGTTCAGTTCTGCTTTACCAACGATCTCATCTTTCATTGCACCGTTAAGCGCAGTAGCTTGATCGAGATACTCGATCCAAATCACTTCTTCATCACTAGTACGATACATTTTCTTGGCTTTTCCTTCATAGAGCAAATCTCTTTTATCCACAGTTCCATCTCCTTAGTTACTTTACGTTCATCAGTAAACCGCTTCTTTTTGTTCGTGTTTTCACTTTTGATTTTAACAAGGCTTGTCAGATCAATCAATAAAAATATGTACATTTTCACCATTAAAATTATCTAATGTTCGTGTTTTTATCTTTTAAAGCTGATGGAAAATCTTGACAAGCGTTTACACAGATAAAAAATGGTGCTATAGTAGAATTAAATAAACTTGGATACTTTGTTCAAGGAGGTAATTGAATGGAAGAGTCAACCTATGCCAAACGTTTTTTATCTGAATTATCACCAGAAGAGAAAGCCCGTCTGTATAATGACTTGCTCTCAATCAAAGATGTCTATTTATGTAACAAAGATACGAGCTTTTATACCTTCCGTAAAATCCGCCGTGCGGCTAAACGACGAACGGAATGCCGTAAAAGAACGTTTCAGTTCCAAACAAACACGAAGCATCATTTGGTCATCTGCCAAATTCATGAACAAAGACTTTTTAAAAACCATTATCGAATTCAAGTAACCTACGATCAACAAGAATTCACTTATACTTTTATTGAAGAATTATTACAGCTACTTCATACACAACATTTTGCTTATGGAGATCACGCTGTTTACGCGTAGTTTTTGAACCTTACAGTTATAAATACAAAAGAAGGGTACGACAATCCGTTTGTCGTACCCTTTTTGGTTATTCTGATAGTTCACAATCGATCTAGTGATCGTTGCAATGCAGTAACTTTTTTATATTCAACTATTCGTTGTTTATTCTAATCCTACCCGTTTAAAAATCACATCCACATTTTTCAAATGATGACGATAATCAAACGCGTCATCGATATCTTCTTTCGATAAAACCGAAGTAATGGCTGGATCTTCTTCTAATAACGGACGGAATTGTACTTGGTTGTCCCAAGCATATGCCGTTTTTGGTTGCACCAAGTCATAAGCTTCTTCCCTTGTCATACCCTTGTCGATCAATTTGAGCATGACACGTTGGCTATAGATCAAGCCAAACGTAGCAGACATATTTCGTTTCATATTTTCAGGGAAAACCGTTAGATTTTTAACAATATTCCCAAAACGATTCAACATATAATCCAATAAGATCGTCGTATCAGGTAAAATGATGCGTTCTGCTGAAGAATGTGAGATATCTCTTTCATGCCACAATGATACATTTTCATACGCCGTGACCATATGACCGCGGATCACTCTCGCCAACCCAGCCATATTCTCTGATCCAATCGGGTTTCGCTTATGAGGCATTGCCGAGGACCCCTTTTGACCTTTAGCGAAAAACTCTTCTACTTCTCGTGTCTCAGATTTTTGCAATCCTCGTATCTCCGTCGCAAAACGCTCGATACTCGTTGCAATCAAGGACATTGTTGCAAAATATTCTGCATGTAGATCCCGTGGTAAAACCTGTGTAGACACTTCTTGTGGGCGAATACCCAACTTGTCACAAACATATTCTTCGATAAAAGGCGGGATGTTGGCAAACGTACCCACTGCACCAGAGATTTTGCCAGCTTCCACTCCTTTGGCAGCATGTTCAAAACGTTCGATATTTCTCTTCATTTCAGAATACCAAGTAGCCAATTTCAAACCAAAAGTCGTTGGTTCAGCATGTACCCCATGCGTTCTCCCCATCATGACTGTCAACTTATGTTCTTTTGCCTTTTCGCCAATAATTGCTGTAAAACGTTTCAAATCTTCTCTTAAAATATCATTTGCTTGTTTGATCTGATAGCCATAAGCTGTATCGACAACATCTGTACTTGTCAATCCGTAATGGACCCACTTGCTCTCTTCACCTAACGTTTCCGAAACTGCACGTGTGAAGGCCACAACATCATGACGTGTCGATTTTTCGATTTCTAAAATCCGGTCAATATCGAATGAAGCATGTTCTCTGATTTTTTGTACATCTTCTTTAGGGATTTCTCCTAATTCGGCCCAAGCTTCATCAGCTAAGATCTCCACTTCAAGCCATGCTTGATATTTATTTTGTTCTGTCCAGATATTGCCCATTTCAGGTCGTGTATAACGTTCTAGCATCAATTATTCTCCTTTAATCCCAAATATTGGTTTTCTTTATTTCATCCAATGTTTGTTGGATATCTTCAGTCAAAATGGTGATATGTCCCATTTTACGTCCTTTTTTCGCTTGTGATTTACCATAAAAATGAAATTGCCAGTCAGGCTTCTTGTCGATGAGATGATAACTTTCAAGCAATTGTTCTCCTAATACGTTTACCATGACTGCATCGCTGAGCAAACGAACTTTGTCACTCAACGGCCAACCACAAATTCCACGGATATGGGCATCAAACTGACTCATCGAACAAGCTTCGATGGAGTAATGTCCTGAATTGTGCGGACGTGGTGCTAGTTCATTCACGTATAATCCACCTGATTTCGTCAAAAACAACTCGACACCTAGAACGCCCGACAAGCTCACTGCTTCGGCAATTACTCGAGCGATCCGCTCTGCTTCTTCGATTACTTCACTAGAAACATGAGCTGGTGCAATCGTTTCGTGTAAAATATTGTTACGATGGATATTTTCAACTACTGGAAATGTACTATATTCGCCTTGACCATTCCCTGCTACCATGATCGAGATTTCTTTTTCAAAAGGGATCCATGCTTCCAATACGCAAGTCCCTTCTCTTAACAGATCCATCGCTGGAGCAAGATCTGTGCGACTTCTCAATACATATTGTCCTTTTCCATCGTATCCTCCTCGCGTTGTTTTCAATACACAAGGATACCCGATCCCGTCAATTGCATCTTGGATATCCGTTGGGCTAACGATTGTCGCATAAGGAGCGATGACGATGTTGTTTGTTTCCAAAAAGGACTTTTCTAACAGCCGGTCCTGTGTGATAGCCAATAGATCCGTTCCTTGGGGGATAAATGACATTGGTAAAATCGCATTAAGTGCTTCGACACTGACATTCTCAAATTCATAAGTGATAACATCTGTTCTTCTAGCAAGTTCTTCTAGTGCAAACGTGTCATCGTAGGTTCCTTGAATCGTCCAATTTGCCACTTGTGCAGCTGGACAATCAATTACAGGATCAAGAACACCTACTTTAAAGCCCATTTCTTTCGCGCTGAACGCCATCATGCGGCCAAGCTGACCGCCACCGACGATCCCGATCGTTGATCCAGGCAACAAAGGTTTAACCAAGTTGATCACTACTTTCTATAACAGTTTCTGCTAACATTGAGCGTCGTTGCGCTAATTTAGCCTCCAACTTTAAATCATACATTGAAAGCATCTCTATCGCAAGTAGTCCAGCGTTAATTGCCCCTGCTTTTCCGATTGCCGTCGTTGCAACCGGCACTCCTCCAGGCATCTGAACAATGGATAGTAGCGAATCCAATCCATTCAATGTTCGTGTTTGTACCGGCACACCAATAACTGGTAGTGTCGTTTGAGAAGCCACCATCCCCGGTAGATGAGCAGCACCACCTGCCCCGGCAATGATCACTTTGATTCCTCTCTCACGTGCTTCTTTCGCATATTGAAACATCAAATCAGGTGTCCGATGTGCAGACACCACCTTTTTTTCGTAAGGAATCTCGAATTCATCCAAAATGTCACAAGCATTTTTCATCGTCTCCCAATCGGAGGTACTTCCCATAATCACAGAAACCGTTGCACTCATGTCTTTCTCCTCTCTCTCTTTTACATCCATATTTTAGCAATGAGTTTTTTTGTTGTCAAAGAATTTTCGAATATTATCTAAATAATTTGTAAAATCGTTCGTGTTTTATCTAGAGCAAAAATATAGAGCGTGGGACAAAACTAAAAATCAGTTTTGCCACAGACTCTAACTCCGAATAAACGGTGGGAGCAGAAGCAACTCCTTCGGAAATAAGCGAAATTCACAAAAATTTGAAAAGCAATTTTCGT
>NZ_SPHN01000014.1:0-84988 GCF_005844145.1 Enterococcus sp. BSD2780061688st2 D3 | reverse complement strand
GATTGAACGGTATAAGCTTCGTCCGCATGTGCAGATGTACCCATAAAGAATAGAGCGCCGGCAGCCAAAGTTGTTCCAAAAAGTAATGTTTTAAGTGATTTCATGTAAAATCTCCTTCGTCGTTTTAAAAAGTATTTGTTGTGTTCAACGAGGAATACTTTAACACGTGGAAATATTTCATAGGTAATAGCTTCATGACACTTTGTGACAAATCTACGTTTTTTGTAACAAACAGGTTATCGGAAAATGTGAATTAAAATGAGAAAAAAGTCATAAAGTTTTATTATAGGGGCGGATGTAGGCTATTAAAATTAGAAAGTAAATAAAGATAAAAGTTCAATAAAACACTTTTTTTCTAAAAAAAATGAGTAAAAATAGTCAAAACAGCGTATTTTTTTTTTAATTTGAAGGAGGATGTTACAATGAAAGAAACAAGGAGGCGATGATATGAGTAATAGATATTCAAAGATAATGGTAGCGGTGGATGGATCAAAGCAAGCGGAAAAGGCATTTTTGGAAGCCCTTGATTTAGCGAAAGATAATGAAGCAGAGTTAATCATTATTTCAATTATCAACAAAGTGGAGTTGACTCATAGTGCTTATGCCTTCTCAAAGATCTATGCAGAAGAGAAACAAAAGATCGAAGTTGAAATGTTAAAAAAAATCCACGATGCAAAAGAATATGGTTTGACTGAAATCCATGCAATTGTTGAGACAGGTGATCCACGACACTTGATTGGTACTGTTTTTCCAACACAAGAAAATGTGGATTTGATCGTGATGGGGGCTACTGGAAAAGGTGCAATCCAACAAGCATTGGTGGGATCGACAGCTTCCTTTGTCGTTGCTCATGCCTCTTGCAGTGTATTAGTAGTGAAATAAAAGAGGGAGGGAACTATCATGGTACGTCCACAAGAAGTAAAGGCACCAAAGGAAAAAATCGAAGTGCTTGCTATTTTAGAAGATGGGACGAAAACGAGAAAAGGCTATTCCGTTGCTTTAGTCAAATGGTATGCAAAAAAAGCAATCGCTATAAGATGGGATGGGGAGGATGCACAGGACAAAGGATTCCCAGTAACAGTAAATGGGTACCATCCTGCATGGTTCGTTTTACCAGATAAATTAACGGAACTTTATAGTAAAGATTACAAAGAATTGATCAGTACGATGCGATTTATTGAGGATTTGGACAAATAGAAAAGAAGAATGTGGGACAAATCTAAAAATCAGGTTTGCTACAGATTCTCGAATAAACGGTGGGAGCAGAAGCAACTCCTTCGGGAATAAGCCAAAATTCACAAAAATTTGAAAAGCATTTTTCGTGAATTTCTTCTTATTTCTCGGAGTTAAACACTTCTGTCCCAACCTCGCTCTTTCAGGAGTAAAAAATGAAAAAAGGTTATTTGGGATGAGTAAACTATATGAATCCAACCTTAAATCTAGCTTAAAAAGAGTTCGTTTTAAGAATGAAAAAATCTATTGTTATACGTAAAAAATAGTTAGATGTCTTGGATCAAACAGGCCCATCCAACTATTCTTTGAATTTGATATATATTACTTTTGCTGTTTATATAAGTAGTAAATCCAAAGAATCAGAAGTAAAGAAGATATCAATAGTCCTGCGGTATTCTTCATCAGGACAATGGGCGTTTCCCAATGTCGAAAGGAAAAGATTTGATAAGTGAAGTAAGCGCAAGGGAGGCTGGCAATTAAAATGGAAAATTTTTTCTTCGTCCATTTTATGTAGTAAAAAAGGATGCTCAACATGATAAAAAAAGGAATATAAAATATCAGTTGTCCGATTGCAATCATATAACGCCTCCTATTATTTAAAATCCCTGATACAAAATAACACTTTGTGAGATTATACGCAAGCGATACGTGGAAGTTTTCTTTATAAATGTTGTTTTTTTCATTCTTTTGATTATCTCCTCTGTTCTTGCTATAATTGTGTCGAAAGAAAGGATGAAAATTTCATGGATCAAGTAATGTTAGAAGTCGATTTACATTTAGTAAACAATATCCGCGTCATTTACTATCTTGTAAGTAACAGCGTAGAAAAGAGAGTATTAATCAACAAAATCAACGGGATATTAGCAAAAAAAGATGTTCATCATTTTAGTAATGGAGAAGATAGCTATTATAGTATTCCAGTTGAGAAAGTACTTTACACAACGGTGAATGTAAGGAAGGATCTCGACACAAAAACAGTCCACGACCCAATTTTTACCACTTATTGATGGGGAACGGAGGAAAACGATGAATCCATATGAAGCACTTATCCAGGATTTGATTGATGGGAAAATTGAGAAAATAGATGTCAATAGAGAAGATGTCATGCTCTTTCGTGAAGCATGGCTTAAATTAGAGGATCGTAAATATGTTGTAGGTAAAGCGCTGCTCAATGGCAATGTAACTTATCATTATGATCCAACACGTTTATACTAAGTAAGCTGCTCGAAATAATCAGTACGAAAAAAGAAGATCCAACTGCCACAAAATGTTTCCTAATTTGTGGCAGTTGGATCTTTTTTGTGGAGATCGGGTTGTACATCTGTCTGTTTTTTGTTCTATTTCATCATACACACCATCTTTTTGACAACAAACATCTGAATACATTTGTTTTTTTATGGAGTATCTGCTATTTTCTGAGCCAAAGTATGAGAGAAAATTACAACCATAGACGGATGAGCCTTTGCTTTTTTATTTATATAATGGAAAAGTAATCAACTAGGAGGGAAAAAATGAAGGTATTAAAGATTTTAGTCGGCATTGCTTGTATGGCTGGTGTTATGTTATTTGGTTTAAAAATATATACGCAACATTCTCATAGCGAGATGGCAGGAGTAATGGATCAGCTAAATCCCCTTGTGACTAGGGGAGAAGTATATGTGAAAACCACGAAACCTGAAGAGGTCAACTCTTACGGTACAGCTAAATATGTCCAGACGGCTGCCGACAGTGACGGAAATGAACGGACAATCGAATATAATGGCATTTCCGTTTTAAAAGAGAACTGCTATTTAAAAATCACGAATAAAGGCGCACACGTTGAAACATACGAAGAAATAGACAAACAAGCAGTACCAGAAAAAGCATTAGCAATTATTGGATAAACTATATTTTTATTATGTAAACCTATGGATGGGTAAATCATAAAATCGTTGTTTTTTGAAAAAACAAGCCAGATCATCTAAGAAATAGACGAAGCTATTTCGGATGATCTGGCTTGTTTCGCGTAGTGGTGTGTTTTTCACTATTTTTATTGGGATGGCAGGGTTCGAACCTACAATTGCTTGATTCAGAGTCAAGTGCCTTACCAGTTTGGCTACATCCCATTCAATCAACAAAAATAGTTTAGCACTTAATTAAAAAAACGCAAGTTATTAATCTTTTGTGTAGAGCACTTCTTTAAGTAGGACTACTCGTTTCTCTATTTTTTTGATCAAACTGGACGGAAGAGAAATCAACGTTGCTGCAGATAATACTGTAGTAAGAAGCAGATATTCTTCCTGTTGGTTGCCGAGTATTTGATAAATTGTAGCTAAGCGTTCAATATACTCAAAGCGCGTATAACCAGTTCGAGTGATCAAAAATTTTAAAAGATCGATCGCTTTTGAATAGTCTTTCTCAGAATAATAACTGAGAGCTTGACGATAAAGTTTTATTTCCAGCTCATTGAGAGAAGCAGGGCTATAGCGGTTTGTCCATTCTTTTACTGATACTTTTCGTTGAACATTCCCTTTGGTATCTCTAACAAAAATAATCGGCATGTCATTTGGGTCTATCTTTTTATGAATAAATCGTTCCATTTCCCTTGCTCCTTTCTCTTTTTCTTTAGCTAGAGTATAAGATACTTTCAAAAAAAATACTAGCTTTTCTTTAAAGTCAGCATTTGGCCGCCCATTGCCGTAAAAATTTTATTAAAATCGTTTATTGGAACAGCTCGATTTTTTTCTCCATAAGGATCATTGACATAGATCGTTGTATCGTCATAACCTGTGACCACACAAGCGTGTATCAAAGGGGTTACTTTGACTTCACCATTATTGGTTGTCCATGTTGTGAAATCACTGTCAGTAGGTACCTGAAAATCAATAGTGACAGAAGTCCATACAGGTTCTTCTTTTTGCAACGCTTTTCTGATATCTTTTAAGGTCGCATCTGTTTTTGGTTCAGTATAATAATCTGTGCCGACGATTTCTTGAGCTAAAGCAGCAATAGGAGGAACATAGACGCCCATTGCCCAATCGCCGCCAGTAATATCACCAACGAAGCCTTCATTTGGATCACCGTGAGTACCGTCTGCATTGAAGACAGGGACATAAGTCAACTGATCTGCTAATTGGTTTTTCGTCGTAGTGTATCCATAATAAGCTAAAAGCATCGAAAGGGAAGTTACTTCACATCCATTTTCTAAAGCGGGTGCATCAAATTGATTTTCTAAAGGAACATCAAGCAAGACTTCTTTTTTTTCTTTTGAGGAGGAACTGCTGACTTGTTCTGCTGTGGAGAGAGAGGCTTTCTCACCCTCGTTTCGATGCAGAACATAGTACGTGCTAGAAAGAAAAATCAATGCTAGACTACCTAAAAACATGATTTTTTTTGCGTGTTTTTTTTTCATTAGAATACTTCCTTCGTCTAGTCTGTCCTATAGTATAATGGTTTTTATTTAAAAACAAATGAAATTTGACTTTTCTAATTAAAAAAGAACAAGTTTCCCTTAAGAAATAACGATTGTTCTGTAAAATAAATAAAATATTTTGACTTGCCAACTGTTTTAATTGTGAAAACGAAATCAATACGCTATAATGCCAATAAGGTTAAAGAACAATTAATAAAAAACGAACTTTTAAAGACAATGAAAATTGAGATAGTACTACTACTTTTTTTGAGGATTATTCGTCTGTAAGAGTTTTAGCAGTTTAGGAGGATTTTGATGACGGAAGAAATGATCAATTTAGGAGAGCAATACTCATGTAAGCCAATCGGGTTTACACAGACAGTCGTTGGCGAAGTAGTTTCAAAAATGACAAACTGTGCCGTAGTCAAAGTTGCTCAATGCGCTTCTGAGGACCAAGATTTACTAGAAGAAAAAGCCAGTATGGTTGTGGCAAAATATGATACATTTGAATAAGAAAGAAAATATGGACATGCAACAACAGGTTTGATGCTGCAAGTCCTTTTACTATGTAGAGGTTTATTTCTTTTTCTGGATGTGAGAAAAGGAAAGAGGTGTAGGTAAATGATTAGTCTATTTACGATATTATTGTTTTTGTTTGTACTAGCGATGTGCTTGTTTCTTTGGCTTGTCCGCAGAGAAATCATCTATAAGACAGTTAGAAATCGCTGGGTATATTTAGTGGTGCCTTTCTTAGCTATATTAGTGTTATGGTTTACACTTATCAGTGAACCAAGTGTAGATGATTTAGCGAAAGGGATTTTATCAGCATTAGTCTTCATCAGTTTTCTACTCGATAGTCGGGGGATAACGGAAGAAGGGTTAGTGTTAAATAGTTTTGATAAGCGAGGAGTGCCGTTTTCTGAGATCAACAAGATTGTTCTTTATCAGCCCAAAGGTTCAAACGAAATCAAAATGAACTTTTTTCGTAATGGTTGGCGGGGTCCACTAATGAAATTCTCTGTTTCGATGGAAGAATTAGTTTCTTTTTTAGCGCAACATCTAAATGAGGATGCTGAGATCGATATCATGATCGATTCAGATGAAGGATAGTGTGTTGTTGTGAACAAGCATAGAAGAGATCATGATTTAGAAATGACCTTAAAAAAGCTAGGTAGTTACGGTTTTCGTAACTACCTAGCTTTTCTTTAGGATGCTTGTTTAGTCAAATACGCGGAAACGATCTTCGTCATTCATGTATTCTTTTTCGCCAGCAGGTGTTTCTGGTGAACCGAATACTAATTGAGCGCGTAATTTCCAATTTGAAGGGATGTCCCATTCTTTAGCTACAGCATCATCAATTACTGGATTGTAATGTTGTAAGTTAGCGCCTAGTCCTTGGTCTGCTAATGCAACCCATGTATTTGCAGTAGCGATCCCGTTTGATTGTTCTGACCAATCTGGGAAATTATCTGCATATAATTCAAATTGTTCTTGAAGTCCTTTGACTACATCAGTGTCTTTAAAGAATAGAACAGTTCCGTATCCGTTTTTAAATCCGGCTAATTTGTTTTGTGTGTTTGGGAATGCTTCAGCAGGTGTCAATGGACGAAGTGCTTCTTCCGTCATTTCCCATAGTTTTTCATGTGCATCGCCAAAAAGAATCACTGCACGAGTAGACTGTGCGTTGAACGCTGTTGGGCTTTCTTTGATTGCTTCTTTGATCAATGCAGTTAATTCGTCATTAGATAAAGTGACATTACGTCCTAAATGATAGATAGAACGACGGTTTTTCAATGTATTTGTAAAAGTTGTCATGTTAAAATCTCCTTTGATTGCGTAGTGCATATTTTTTATGAGTACAAAAAGGAGTATATCATCTTACAAAAAGTAAGTAAAAAGAAATGCTCAGTAAAAAGAAATAAATTTTTTCTCTATGAAAAATGAATCGAACACAATAAATAAGGGAACGGTTACATTGCGATTAAACGAACTTCAATTCGCTTTTTCAAGATTGACATCTATATAATTATTAAATTCGTATATGTTTTTTCTTATTATTTTCCAATCGTTTTTTACTGATTTTTATAGAAAATAAGTATATATTTCTAAAATAAGTTTTTTAGCTATTTTTTTCGGGAAGTGTATATGTTATTTTCTGAAAATTTAAAGAATTGGGGTATAGATTATGGAAAATCAGCAAGACAAAGGCTTCTTCGGCCAGCCGAAGGGGTTGTCAACACTGTTCTTTACTGAAATGTGGGAACGATTTAGTTATTATGGTATGCGTGCATTACTTATCTACTATATGTACGATACTGTTACAAACGGGGGCCTTGGATTACCTCGTGCGTCAGCATTGGCGATCATGTCCATTTATGGTTCATTGATTTATATGTCAAGTATCGTTGGTGGTTGGGTTTCTGACCGCGTTCTAGGTGCGAAACGGACAGTGTTTTTCGGTGGTATCTTCATCATGCTTGGACACATCGTTCTTGCTTTGCCATTCGGAGTTTCTACATTGTTTATTTCAATGGCTTTGATCATTATTGGTACAGCCTTTTTGAAACCAAATGTTTCGGGAATGGTTGGGCATCTCTATTCGAAAACAGACTTGCGTCGTGATGCAGGTTTCTCTATTTTCTACATGGGGATTAACTTAGGTGCGATGATCGCTCCAATCATTGTAGGAACGCTTGGTCAAAATTATAACTACCATTTAGGTTTTTCACTAGCTGCTATCGGTATGTTCTTCGGTTTGTTGCAATATGTGATCCAAGGACGTAAAACGTTGGATGGTGTTGGAACAGTCGCACCAAATCCGTTGTCTCAAGAAGAACGTAAAGGATTTATCCGCAACTTAGTGATTGCGTTGATCGTTATCGTAGCTATTTTTGGTGGTGCACAAGTTACAGGACATTTAACAATTGATTTCTTTATAAATACAATCAGTGTCTTAGGTATTTTGTTGCCGTTGTACTACTTTATCAAAATGTTGACTTCAAAAGATGTAACAACAGATGAAAAACCAAAAGTTTGGGCATACATCCCACTATTTATTGCAGCAATCATCTTCTGGTCACTACAAGAACAAGGTTCTTCGATTTTAGCGTTGTTTGCTAGTGAACGTACACAATCTACATTGTTTGGAATGACTATTCCAGCAAGTTGGTACCAATCATTGAATCCGATCTTTATTTTTGCACTAACACCAGTATTCGTTACGTTATGGACAAAATTAGGGAATCGTCAACCGTCCACTGTGGTTAAATTCTCTTTAGGACTACTATTTGCAGGGTTGTCTTTCTTATTGATGATGCTTCCAGGTATGCTTTATGGAACATCTGGTAAAGTTAGCCCATTATGGTTGATCGGTAGCTTCTTGATCGTGGTTATCGCTGAATTATGCTTATCACCAGTCGGTTTATCTGCGACAACAAAACTTGCACCAAAAGCATTTGAATCGCAAACGATTGCCATTTGGTTCTTAGCTGATGCTTCATCGCAAGCAATCAATGCGCAAATCGCTCGTTTCTACACACCAGGTACAGAATCAATGTACTTTGGAATTGTCGGTGTGGTAGCAATCGTTGGAGCTGTTTTACTCTTTACGATCAAAGAACCAATCAAAAAATTGATGGGATCAATCCGTTAATCCATAAACATTAAAAAAAGAGGCAGTCGTTTATCGATTGTCTCTTTTTTTATTGTTCAAAATAGAGATGAAAGAACAAATGTTCACTCATTTTTGCTATAATAAATAAGAAACGGAATTCGATCATTAAGGAGGAGGAAAATGACTTTACAATTTATTCTTGGAACGAATCGGAAGGATCATCGCGCCACGTTGATCGCCGAAGCGGTGGAGTGGCTGGCGCAAGAAAAAGACCATCAAGTATTTTTCCTTGTACCTAATTATAATAAATTTGAACAAGAGCAAGAGATTTTGGCGCAGTTGCGTAAAGAAAATGGCAAGGAAACTTTCAGCACAACGAACGTTCAAGTCTTTAGTTTTTATCGTTTAGCTTGGTATCTGTTAGCACAAACGACTCTATTGTCTGGCAATGAGCTTTCAGAAGCGGGGTCGGCAATGATCTTACGGCAAATATTGGAAAAAAACGAAGAAAAATTAACGATTTTTCGTGGGGAAATCAATAAAAAAGGCTTTATTCAACAATTGCAGGATCTTTACAATGAAATGCGTGTGGGAAATATTTCTCCAAGCGATCTAGTTCTTTTCAAAGAGGAGAGAACACCAAAGGAAGAAGACCAGCAATTGAAATTAAAAGACCTCCAGCTTATCTTCTCTGAGTTCGAGGAGGAATTGATGAAGCGGGCGCTAAAGTTTGAAGATACTTTGACTGTTTTAGCGAGTTACATGAAGACGCTAGATATGAAAAATGTCAAATTTATCATCAGCGGTTTTTCTCGATTGAACGCACAGGAATACCAATTGTTGCAACTCATGATGGAAAAAGGGCATTTAGTCGTGGATCTGGTACTTGATCGGCCTTATATTGCCGAGATGCCAGAAGTACTGACTTTATTCCATGAAACTGGAAAACTGTATTTTCAGTTGATCACTAGCGCAAAAGAACGAAAAGTGCCGGTTTTTGTTGAAAAATATGCTGTCGATCGAGCACTGCCACCTGCATTGCAGAGTGTATTAACGGTCTGGGAAGATACTTCAAGCAATAAAAAAGCCAAGCCGATAAAACTGGGGCAGCAAGAAGACTTGCATATATGGGAGGCTGAGAATCCAACTGAAGAAGTCAGACAATTAGCTGTTGAGATCCGCCGATTAGTCAGTGAAGAAAATTATCGTTATCGCGATATCCAAGTCTTGACGAAGGAGATGGGGCTTTATGCGAATCTGCTGCAACCTATCTTTAAAGAAATGGCGATCCCTTACTATGTCGATGAAGATCAGCTGATGGAGAATCATCCGCTCATTGAATGGATCAATAGTTTGTTTGCATTAGATCGTTATGCGTATCGTTTGAATGACATCATGCGTTTTTTCAAAACAGAGCTGTTCATCTGCCGACAAGATGAGGTACTTGATTTAAAAAATTGGCAGGTGATGCGAAACCAATTCCGCACAAAACTGGATGTGACAGAAAACGTTGCATTAGCATATAACTATCAGGGAACTTATTGGACGAAAGAAAAGGACTGGCAATTTGTTTCCTATGATTTTGAAGCGGAACAATTAGAAGACGTTCAAAAGTTAGAAAAACAATCAAACGAGATCCGCCACTTCTTCAAAGAAATGGTTCCTCCTTTTTTTGAAAAAATCAAAGAATGTAAGACTGGACAAGAAGGTGCGTCCGTCTTTTACCAATTTTTAGTTCAGAGTGGTGTCCAGCAGCAATTACTGTTTTGGCGCAATCAGGAAATCGAACGTGGGAATCTAGCAGAAGCAAGGAACCATGAACAAACATGGGAAGCATTGATCGATCTATTGGATGAATATGCGTTGATCTACGGAGAAACACCATTTGATTGGAGCTTGTTCCAAGAAATCATGTCTAGCGGATTAGAGAATTTAAGCTATGGGAAGATCCCAACGGCAATCGATCAGGTCAGAATCAACCGTTTGGAACTTGTTCGGCCAAACCAGGCGAAAATCACTTTTGCCATTGGCCTAAATGATCAAGTTTTCCCTGATCGTCATGAAACGAAAGGACTGCTTTCAAGTGAAGAAAGAGAAACACTGAACGCAAGATTGGGAGAAGAACAGTTTCTATTTGATCCAGCTAAAGAAACGATGTCCTTCGAGCCTCTACAAGCCTATTTCGTCTTTTCTTCTGCTACGGAACGTTTGTACTTGAGTTATGCGGAAAGTTACGATACGAATACATTGAAAATGTCTCCGTATCTACGTCGTATCCTTGAATATTTAACGATCCCAATCGAACGAAAAGAACATCTCCACTTGGATGGCGATCCTAGTTGTTATGTCGGCACGTATCGAAGTGCGATCAATATCATCAATGGTGTCTATCGTTTAGCTAAAGAAGAGAAACAACCACTTGCTGCTTACTGGCAGGAGTTGCGGACTGTCGTCTTACAGTCGAGATGGCGTAATTTTGCTTTGCGTATTTTCGAAAGCCAAGATCATTTAAACGTACCTGTCTCACTGCCGCAAAAGATGGCAGAAGAGCTTTATGGCAAGGAAATCTATACGTCGATTTCCAGAATGGAGAACTTCTATAATTGCGAGTACAAATACTTTGTACAGTTTGGGCTGAAACTCAAAGAACGGATGGTTTATGGCCTAACGCCAGCGGCTACTGGAGATTTTTACCATGAGTCGCTAGACCGTTTCTTCAAATTGCTTTTCTCAAATCAGTTGTCATTAGTTGAAATGACGGACAAACAGCGAAAAGAATTTACGGAAAAAGTACTGCAGGAAGTGTTTGGCGAATTACGTTTTGAGATTCTGGATAGTTCTGCCCGTATGAATTACATTCGTTATCAATTGGGGCAAACGATTCAAAAAGTAGCTTGGGCGTTGCAAAAACAAAGTAGAAATACTGGGTTGAAACCATTGCAGACAGAGATTTTATTTGGTCAAATCGCAGGTGCAAATGGTATCCCTGGCTTAGAACTTCCGTTGAACAATGGCGGGAAATTACATGTACGTGGAAAAATCGATCGAGTGGATGTCGCTGTTGAAGAAGCAGAAACATGGTTGAGTGTCGTTGATTATAAATCTAGTGGTCGTTCCTTTGATGTGACGGAAGCATATTATGGGATGGCAATGCAATTATTGACCTACTTAGATGTGGCATTGATGGATGCGGTCCGTCTCACAGGCAAGGCAGCTGTTCGTCCTGCAGGTTCCTACTATCTGCATGTCCATAATCCGGTACTGACGGATACTAACGAAGTAGAAAAAGACACATTGAAGAAATTCAGCTATGATGGTGTGTTTGTCGATGATCCAGGACTGTTGGAAGTGTTGGACCATTCTTTAGAAGCTAAAGAAAATTCTTTGATCTACCCAGTGAAAAAGAATGCGAAGGACGAATATCAAAAAGGAAGTTTCAGCAAAGATAAATTCTATACAGAAGAAGAGTTGCAGCTTTTTATGGCGCATAACCGAGCGAATATGCGTTTAGCGGGAGACAAGATCACATCTGGTGAAATCAAGCTGAATCCAGCATATAAGGACAAAGAACGAATTGCTTGTCAATTTTGTCCGTTTAGAAGTGTATGCACATTTGATGTGATGCTGAAGGAAAACAACTATCACCGCTTAGAAAAATTGAACAAAGAAGAAGCACTGCGTAGAATACTAAAAAGGAGCGAAGAAGAGTGAATCAAATTCCTTTAAAACCAGAAAATGAAAGATTTACCGATGAACAATGGCAAGCTATTTTTGATCAAGGAGACAACTTGCTTGTTTCAGCTTCAGCAGGTTCTGGGAAAACAACAGTACTTGTACGCAGAGTCATCGAGAAATTGAAGATGGGGGTCAATCTGGACGAGTTGCTGATAGTGACGTTTACCGAGGCGGCCGCACGAGAAATGAAGGAACGAATCCAGGAGGCACTACAAGAAGCAGTCAATACAGAAAGTGATCCCATTCGACAACAGCACTTCACTAAGCAGTTGGTCCTATTGCCAACGGCCAATATCTCAACATTGCATGCGTTCTGTCTGACAGTGATACGCCGTTATTACTATTTGATCGACATTGATCCGGTTTTTCGAATGTTGACAGATGAAACCGAAACGATCTTGATGAAAGAAGATGTCTGGGATGAATTACGAGAGGCGTTCTATGCTGAAAATAGGGAAGAATTTTTCCGATTGACGATGAATTTCTCGAATGATCGTTCAGATGATGGCCTAACCAATCTGGTCTTTTCACTTTATGAATTTGCTCGTGCGAATCCTGATCCAGAAGAGTGGTTAACAAAGTTAAGTGAGAGTTATCGCTTAGAGAATGGACTCGCTGATTCTGACCTATACAAAACACAGCTTCGTCCGCTGATTTTAGCTGATATGCATCAATGCGTGCAACTGTATGAGGAAATGGTGCAATTAGCACAGGAAGAAGGTCTTGAAAAAATGTACGATCAGGTATCTGGTGAAAAAGGCCAGATACAAGTGATCTATGAATATCTGTTACAAGACAAGATTCCAGAAGCCTACTCTGGATTAGAGGCGCTGACATTCACAACGTTTAAAAGTAGTCGGAAAGCCGAATTGAAAGAACGCTCTGCTGAGGTCAAAGAGTTAAGAGACCGTGCAAAAAAAATCATTCAGCAACTTGGTAAAAACTACTTTCCTGTGTCACCAGAACAAATGGAAGAGTTGACCCAAAAAGCATATCCGTTAGTGAAAGAAATGACAAAAGTCACAAAGGCATTTATGAATGGTTTTAGCCAGCGTAAACGTGAAAAAGGGCTATTGGATTTCAATGATCTAGAACACTTTGCTTTACAAATATTAACGAAAAAAACCGATGATACATGGTTGCCTAGCGAAGCCTCCGATCATTATCGCAAGCAATTCAAAGAAGTCATGGTGGATGAGTATCAAGATGTCAATCAGTTACAAGAAGCCATTCTTTACTGGTTGCGTGAACCAAATGAAACAAACGGTAACATGTTTATGGTAGGGGATGTCAAACAATCCATTTATTCGTTTCGTTTAGCAGACCCGAGCCTATTTATCCAAAAGTACGAAGCCTTTTCTAAAACAGAAGGCGGACGCCGTATCGTTTTAGCAGAAAATTTCCGTTCCAGAAAAGAAGTACTTTCATTCACAAATTTAGTCTTTGAACAAATCATGGACCCAGTAGTAGGTCAGATTTCGTATGATGATGCGGCAAAACTTGTTCTTGGTTTTCCTGATTTTCCAGAAACTGAACAATTTGAACCAGAAATATTGATTTACGAAAAAGAACAGGAAGAAACGACGATCGAATTGCCAGTGGATGATATTTTAGAAGACAAAACAGAAGGCGAATTGTTCATGACTGGATTGAAGATCCGCCAATTGATCGATGAAAAATTCATGATCTATGATAAAAAAATGAAAAAAAATCGACCTATCGAGTATAGAGATATCGTTCTTTTGACCCCTACAAAGAAAAATAATCTGACGATTTTAGAGATATTCAAGACATTTGATATCCCTTTGGAAATGAATGACGCCCAGAACTATTTTCAAGCAACAGAGATCCGAACGATGGTCTCTTTACTGCAATTGATCGATAACCCTTATCAGGACATTCCTTTAGCATCTGTTTTACGTTCACCGATCGTTGGATTGATCGAACCAGAACTTGCTCGAATTCGTTTAGCAGATCGGTCACATACGTATTATGAAGCTGTTCTTGCCTATCAAGCTGAACATACAGACGAACTTGCAGATAAGCTGAATCATTTTGGTGAACAGTTGGAGATATGGCGCGAACTAGCCCGCCGTTCTTCCATTACAGATCTTTTATGGTCTATCTATTATCAGACAGGTTACTTAGAATATGTAGCTGGGTTGCCAGCCGGGGCGCAACGCCAAGCAAATCTCTATGCGTTAGTCGATCGGGCAAAATCTTATGAAAAAAGCTCATTCAGAGGTCTTTATCAGTTTGTACGATTCATCGAAAAAATGCAGGAAAAAGACAAAGATCTTGCAGAGCCAGTTCTTGCATCTGTAGATAATGCAGTGCGTGTCATGACGATCCATGCAAGTAAAGGGTTGGAATTCCCAGTTGTTTTTCTATTGGATATGACAAAACAATTCAATCTCCAAGATTTAAGAAAAAGATATGCTTTTGAAGAAAAACTAGGGGCAGGTATCCGATACATGGATCCTGATACGCGCGTTCTCTACGACACATTGCCCTATCAAGCAATAAAATTAGCCAAACAAAATAAATTATTGTCTGAAGAAATGCGTAAATTATATGTAGGATTGACACGTGCCGAACAAAAACTGTTTATCGTGGGTTCTTACAAAAATAAGGAAGAAACGTTGAAAGTCTGGTCAGAAGTGGCTAACCAGACCTCCCTTGTTTTAGAGCCGTCGACTCGTTTGAAAGGAAAAGGCAGTTTGCTGAACTGGATCGGTTACAGCTTGATGCGTCATCCTAAAATGAAGGAATACGCGGAAGATACAACGGTCCATAATCAGTTGGGACAGTCGGAAAGCCGCTTTTCGATCACATGGATGAAGCAACAAGATATTGTAGAGAACCGCCAATCATTGGCAAGTGAGACGAAGAAAGAACTTGAATCAGTGAAGGTAGATCAAACACCACTTCAAGAATCATTGAAAGCCCGTTTAGCTTACAGTTATCCTTACAAAGCATCGACCCAGACAACAAGTTACCAATCCGTTTCAGAAATCAAGCGTTTATTTGAAGATCCAGATGATACGTCTGATTCCAAACTAGTTTGGGAAAACAATGAAAAACGGAGATATAATCAGCAATTCCGTTACACACAAGACACTTTGGCTGAGCCGAAATTCTTACAAAAAAGCCAAAAAATATCTGCTGCTTCTATTGGAACAGCTACGCACTATTTATTGCAGTTGCTTCCATTAGAGATGCCAACGAACGACTCCATCCGTTCTCTCTTAGAAGAGTTGGTCGCTAAACGGCTAGTCGATGAAAAAGTCGCTAAAAAAATCGATCTTTCTGGTATTTTGTGGTTTTATCAGACTGACCTTGGGAAACGGTTGGTGCAACATAGCGAACTAGTGAAACGAGAACAGCCATTTTCGATGCTCTTGTCTGCTGATCAAGTGTTCGATCAGTATCCAAATGAAGACGATGAATTGCTGATCCATGGGATCGTCGATGGCTACATCGAATTTCCAGAGTTTATCGAGTTGTATGATTTCAAAACTGACTATATTTCAAATGGTGAAAATCAAGCGGAAATAGAAAAAATCGTCCAAAAATATCAAGGACAATTGAATTTATACAAAAAAGCTTTGTCAGAAGCACTAGACAAACCAGTGACAAATGTGTATCTTATTTTATTGGGTGCGAAGAAAATAATAAATCTTAATAAATAATAATAATTGAGCAACTGCGACTTACACTTTGTAAGTAATATGCTATACTCTAAAAAAGAGGTGAGTAAGATGGAGCTAACACAGACAGAATTCACTCTATGTCCTAAATTTGAAAAAACTTTTTCGATATTAGGAAAAAAATGGAATGGGTTGATTATCGATGTATTGCTCGAAAACGGTCCGCAACGCTTTGTTGATCTCGCAGCGAAAATACCTATGGTGAGTGATCGCGTTTTAGTTGAACGATTAAAAGAGCTCGAACGAGAACGAATCGTCACAAGAAACCTTTCATGTAATGATTCTGGTCGTTCTGAATATATGCTGACTGAAAAAGGCGCAGATCTCCAAAAAGCAATGGTCCAATTGCAAGTTTGGAGTGAGAAGTGGGTCACTGAGGAAGAATGCAGTTGATTTTGTTTAGAAAATCTTGTAAACTAACGTTAGTTGAATAGATAAAGAACGATGACGAAAAAGAGTAATTTGGATAAACCTGACCAGGGAGATCTGTCATAGACTGTAAGCAGATCCTGTGTTTGAAAAATGAAGTTCACTTTCCGAGTTCGTCTGATGATCCAGACCGGCAATTGTCGTTAAAGAAAGTAAGTGTACGGTTTCGACCGTAAATTAGGATGGTAACGCGAAGACCTCGTTCCTTTACAGGAATGAGGTCTTTTTTTGTATTTGAATTTTGAAGGAGGAAACAGGCAAATGTCTTTACAAGCACAACTAGAAAGCTTGAAAGAAGCTACAATCGTTAAAATCACGACTGCACAAGATTTGAAAGAATTAAATCAAATCCGTATAGAAACTTTAGGAAAAAAAGGACCCATCACTGAAGTCTTACGTGGAATGAAAGATCTTAGTCCAGAAGAACGTCCTAAAGTAGGGAGTTTTGCAAACGAGATCCGTGACCTCTTAACAGCTGAAATCGAGCGTAAAAAACAAGAATTAGAAGAAGCTGCATTAAATGCTGCATTAGAAAAAGAAACGATCGACATTACTTTACCAGGTCGTCAGGTAAAACAAGGAACACGTCATATTTTGACACAGATCATGGAAGAAATCGAAGATATTTTTGTGGGAATGGGTTACCAAATCGTTGAAGGAAATGAAGTGGAATCAGACCATTACAATTTCGAACGGATGAATTTACCGAAAGATCATCCAGCCCGTGACATGCAAGATACTTTTTATATTTCTGAGGATATTTTGATCCGTACGCATACTTCACCTGTCCAAGCACGTACAATGGAAAAACATGATTTCTCTAAAGGCGCACTTCGAATGGTCTCTCCAGGAAAAGTTTTTCGTAGAGATACAGATGATGCAACCCACAGCCACCAGTTCCATCAAATTGAAGGACTAGTAGTTGATAAGAACGTTACGATGGGTGACTTAAAAGGAACATTAGAAGTCGTAATGAAAAAAATGTTTGGAGAAGACCGTGAAATCCGCTTACGCCCAAGCTACTTCCCATTTACTGAACCTTCTGTAGAAGTAGATGTGAGCTGTTTCAAATGTGGTGGTGCTGGCTGTAATGTCTGCAAACACACTGGCTGGATCGAAATCTTAGGTGCAGGGATGGTTCACCCGAATGTCTTGGAAATGTCAGGAATCGACCCAGAAGAATACTCTGGCTTTGCTTTTGGCCTTGGACCAGATCGAGTGGCAATGTTACGTTATGGTGTCAATGATATCCGTAATTTCTATCAAAATGACTTACGTTTCTTAAGTCAGTTCAAAGGGGAGTAAAAAAGCATGTTAGTTTCTTATAAATGGCTAAATAAATATATCGATCTATCAGCAGTTTCACCAAAAGAACTGGCTGATAAAATGTCTGTGACAGGGATCGAAGTAGAAGGAATCACTGTTCCAGAAGAAGGTTTGAAAAAAATCGTCGTTGGTGAAGTCATGGAGTGTGTGCCACATCCAGATTCTGACCATTTGTCGATCTGCCAAGTAGATATCGGTGAAGAAGAACTGTCACAAATCGTCTGTGGTGCACCAAATGTGAAAAAAGGGATTAAAGTGATCGTTGCTTTACCAAATTCACGCATTGCAGGAAATGTAAAAATCAAAAAAGGAAAAATGCGCGGACAAGTATCAAATGGAATGATCTGTGCGTTACAAGAAATTGGTTACTCTGATAGCGTCGTTCCTAAAGAGTATGCAGAAGGAATCTATTATTTGCCTCAAGATGCGGTCAATGGAGAACCAGTCTTTTCTTACCTTGATATGGACGATGCGATCATTGAGCTGTCGATCACACCAAACCGTGCAGATGCGTTATCTATGCGTGGAGTTGCCTATGAAGTGGGAGCAATCTATCGTCAAACACCGAAATTTGCAGATGAAAAACTAGTTGAAGTTGCGCGTAAAGCAGCCGATAAAATCGATGTAACCGTAGAGGATCAAGAATTAGTCCCTGCCTACCAGATTCGGATCATTGAAAATGTCAAGATCCAACCAAGTCCGCAATGGTTGCAAAATCTATTGATGAATGAAGGCATTCGTCCAATCAATAATGTCGTGGATGTCACAAATTATATCTTGCTCTTATTTGGACAACCGCTTCATGCATTCGATTATGATAAATTAGGTTCTAAAGAAATCGTTGTTCGCCATGCAAAAGACGCAGAAACAATGGTCACATTAGATGGAGAAACTCGTAATTTGACACCAGATAATCTAGTGATCACAAATGGAAAAGAACCAGTTGCATTAGCTGGTGTGATGGGTGGCCTTGACTCTGAAATCACAGAAACAACGACAACAGTCGCACTGGAATCTGCCTTGTTTGATCCAGTTTCGATCCGTCGTACAGCAAAACAATTCAATTTGCGCAGTGAATCTTCTGCACGCTTTGAAAAAGGAATCAACAAAGCAACGGTTGGTGAAGCAAGTGATGTTGCTGCTGCCATGATCCAGTCACTAGCAGGAGGAGAAGTACTAGAAGGTGCTGTCAAAGGTTCTGAATATCAAGCAAATGAAGTAGAAGTATCGATCACATTACCGCGAATCAACCAATATCTAGGAACAGCATTAACAGTAACTGAAGTGAATGAAATTTTTGAGGCATTAGGTTTCGGTTATCAAGTGACCGGGGAAACTTATATGGTCGTTGTTCCACCTAGACGCTGGGATATTCAAATCGAAGCTGACATCATCGAGGAAGTTGCTCGGATTTACGGCTATGATCGTTTGCCTTCTACATTGCCTAGCGGAGCAACTGTCGCAGGAAGTTTGACGAGTGAACAAGCAGCTACACGTAAGATCCGTACTTTATTAGAAGGTAGCGGATTAAGTGAAGCAATCAGCTATGCATTGACAACAGAAGAAAAATCTCGCCAATTCACAACAAAGGAATCACAGATCACAAGACTGGACTGGCCAATGAGTGAAGAACGTTCTGTCTTAAGAATGAATTTGATCAGTGGTCTATTGGATAATGTCAACTACAATGTGGCAAGAAAGAATAGTGATGTAGCGTATTATGAAGTAGGTCGTGTCTTCTACCAAGAAAATGATCCGTTGACACACTTGCCACAAGAAGTGAAACATGTTGCTCTAGCCTTGACAGGGACATGGCAGGAAAAGAGCTGGCAAGAAAAACCTGAAACAGTTGATTTTTATACGATCAAAGGTGTATTGGAAAACTTGTTTGAACAACTAGCAGTGGCAGATGAAATCTCTTATCAGCCAACTACTACCATGAAAGACATGCATCCCGGAAGAACTGCGGAAATCTATCTAGGAGAAACGTATCTTGGTTTTGTCGGTCAAGTTCATCCAAACACAGCAAAAGCATATGATATTCCAGAAACATATGTAGCGGAATTCGATTTGTCTTCAGTAGTTTCAGCCGCTCAAAAAGGGATCACCTTCCAAGCAGTGACGAAATTCCCAAGTGTGACACGTGACATTGCAATGTTAGTGAAAGAAACAGTAACAAATCAAGAAGTAATGACTGTCATTCGTGCAGCAGCAGGGAAATTTTTAACGAATATCCAATTGTTCGATGTCTATCAAGGACAAAATATCGAACCGGGATATAAATCGTTGGCGTACAGTTTGACGTTTACGAACCCAGAAGCCACAATGACTGATGAAGAAATCAATCAAGCGATGGCTAAAGTAGAGAAAAAACTGACCGAAACAGTCCAAGCAAATATTCGATAATAAAAAAACAATGACTAAATCAGTACGATTTAGTCATTGTTTTTTTGTTTATCCGATTAATTGAAGTAGTTGATACCCATTGCAGTTTTGACTTCTGCTAATGTTTTCGCTGCTACTTTTGCGGCTTTTGCGCTTCCTTCACGAAGAATCGCCATGACCGCATCTGGATCTTTGGCTAACTCTTCACGACGGGCGCGGATCGGCGCGAATTCTTCTTCTAAAACATCGATCAAGTAACGCTTGATCTTCACATCACCAAGTCCGCCACGACGATAATGAGCTTTCATCTCTTCGATTGCTTCTTTATCTTTTCCAAAGACATCTAAATAAGTGAAGACCATATTTCCTTCAACTTGTCCAGGATCTTCGACATGAATATGATTTGGATCAGTATACATACTCATAACTTTTTTCTTCACAACATCAGCAGGATCAGAGATGTAGATTCCGTTGCCTAATGATTTACTCATTTTTCCGTTACCATCAATACCAGGTAAGCGACCCATTCCTTTAGGTGGAAAAACACCTTTTGGTTCAACTAAGACATCACTGTACGTATGATTGAAACTTTGCACGATTTCTTGTGTTTGTTCCAACATTGGTTTTTGGTCTTCACCTACAGGAACTAGATTTGCTTTGAAGGCTGTGATATCAGCTGCTTGAGAAACGGGATAGATGAAGAACCCAGTGGGAACACTTTCACCGAATTTCTTTTGTTCAATTTCTGTTTTGACTGTAGGGTTACGACGCACACGACCTACGCTGACTAGATTCAAATAGTACATCGTCAACTCTGCTAATTCTGGTATTTGAGATTGAATAAAGAGTGTAGATTTTGCTGGATCAAGTCCTACTGCTAAATAATCGAGTGCAACCTCTAAGACATTAGAAGATACTTTTTCTGGGTTTTTAGCATTATCAGTCAATGCTTGCATATCAGCGATCATCACAAATAGTTGATTGTTCTCATCTGCTTGCATGTCGACACGTGTTTTTAATGAACCAACATAATGGCCTAAGTGTAATTTTCCTGTTGGTCGATCGCCTGTTAAAATAATATTTTTCAAAAAAGACACCTCTTTACGATTTCTAAGACTAAGCACTTCATATCTTACCGTTTTTTAGAGGAAGACACAACAGTTGCCAATCAAAATTCAAGTAAAATAGAGAAAAAAACGGTAAGATAGTCAAAGACTTGCTGGAAAAAGTATCTAGGAAAGTTTCAAAGAAACTTTACAAGTTGCTTACCTATCAGATATAATATGTTCTATTATATATCTTTAAAGGAAATCTTACTAAATAATAATGGGAGTGTAATGTGATGGCAATGATTAAATTTGATAACGTAGAGAAATACTACGGCAAATTCCAAGCTTTGAAAAACATAAACCTTGAGTTTGAGAAAGGGGAAGTCGTCGTTGTCATTGGTCCTTCTGGATCTGGGAAGAGCACTATGCTTCGATGTATCAATGGATTAGAAATGATCACTTCTGGAAAGCTGTTGATCAATGATATCGATCTACATGATAAAAAGACAAAGTTAACAGAAGTACGTAAAAATGTTGGGATGGTTTTTCAACATTTCAATCTTTATCCAAATAAAACTGTGTTAGAAAATATCACTTTGGCACCAATCAAAGTGTTGAAACAAGATCAGGCAAGTGCTGTAAAAAATGCAGAAAAATTTTTGAAGAAAGTCAATATGTTAGATAAAAAAGATTCTTATCCATCAATGTTGTCTGGTGGTCAACAACAGCGTGTAGCGATTGCTCGCGGACTTGCGATGAATCCTGAAATGCTGCTTTTTGACGAGCCAACTTCTGCACTTGATCCAGAAATGATCGGTGACGTTTTGGATGTTATGAAAAAATTAGCACATGATGGCATGTCAATGATCGTGGTTACTCACGAAATGGGATTTGCTAAAGAAGTAGCAGACCGCGTGATTTTCATGGCTGATGGAGAAGTGTTAGAGGACAGTCGTGATGTGAAGAATTTCTTTGAAAATCCAAAAGAAGAGCGAGCAAAACAATTCATCAGCAAAGTAATCAATCATTAATCATCAGTAGGAGGAATAAGATGCGTAAAAAATCGATTATTCGTTTATTTTTCCTTTTAGGGCTCATGTTTCTGGTATTGACTGGCTGTAAAGGAAAAAGTGTTGCAAATGAAAACATATTAGAACGTAGTAAAAAAACAGATACGATCGTTTGGGGCGTAAAATATGATACCCGATTGTTTGGTATGATGGACATCAAAAGCAGCAAAGTAGAAGGCTTTGATATTGATATTGCTAAAGCAATCACTGAGAAGATTCTAGGCAAACAAGGGAAAGCGGAATTTGTGGAAGTGACATCTAAAACACGTATTCCCCTATTGAAAAATGGGAACATTGATGCAATTATTGCGACGATGACGATCACGGATGAACGAAAAAAACAAGTTGACTTTTCGGAAGTCTATTTTGATGCAGGGCAGTCATTACTTGTTAAAAAAGGAAGTCCAATCAAAAGTGTGGATGATTTGAACGCGGATACAACGGTATTAGCGGTTAAAGGTTCAACTTCGGCCATCAATATCCGAAAACATGCGCCAGATGCAAAGATCCTTGAACTAGAAAACTATGCAGAAGCTTTTACAGCGTTGCAGTCAGGTCAAGGGGATGCGATGACAACAGATAATGCTATTTTATTAGGGATGGCAGATGAAAATCCTGAGTACACTTTAGCTGGAGGAGCGTTCACGAATGAGCCGTATGGGATTGCGATCAATAAAGGGCAGAAGGATTTCTTGGATGCTGTCAACAAAGCGTTGAAGGATATGCTTGCAGATGGCACGTATGAAAAAATCTACCAAAAATGGTTCCCAGGTTCAACGCAAGGGAAAGTGGATTAAGGAGGAAAAAGAATGGGTGAATTGATACAAACATACGGATCCACCTTCGTAGATGGATTTAAAATCACGATTTATTCAAGTATCTTAGCCTTGTTATTCAGCTTGATCATCGGTACATTGATGGCAATTTTCCAATTGTCGAAAAACAAACTAATCAGCGGTTTAGCAAAAGCTTATGTTGAATTTTTTAGAAATATTCCATTATTGATCATTGTGATGTTTTTCTATGTCGTTGTTCCTCTCTATTGGATCAGCTTTGATGGATTCCAAGCAGGAACGATCGGTTTGACAATCTACACATCTGCATTTATTGCAGAAACAGTGCGTTCAGGGATCCAAACAGTGCCAAAAGGTCAAACAGAGGCTGGATTGTCCGCGGGTCTTACTTATTCGCAGACGATGCGTTATATCGTTTTGCCTCAAGCATTTAAGATCGTGGTACCGCCGCTTGGCAACCAGTTTATCAATTTAGTAAAAAATTCTTCGATCTTGGCCATTGTTGCCGGCTTGGATCTAATGTACCAAGGAGACTTGATTGCGAGTGAAACATTCAATACATTCGATACGTATATCATTGTTGGGCTCTTTTACTTAGTGATTACTTTGCCATTGTCTTATTTGATGGTTTATCTTGAAAAAAAATGGGCAGTTCGTTCATAGAAAGGGGAGAACAGAATGGATTTTAGTGGCGCTTTTTCATGGATGAATATCCGCTTTTTATTAGAAGGACTAAAAGTCACGGTAGAAGTATCGTTGTTCTCGATCGTTTTTAGCTTTTTGATTGGCGGTTTGACGGGGGTCATCCGTTTCTCGAATATTCCTTATTTTTCAAAAATCTTAGGATTTGTGATCGATATCATACGAAATCTACCGTTATTGCTGATCATCTTTTTCACGTATTTTGCTTTACCGCAGATTGGAATTCAAATGAATATCTTCTGGTCAGCTGTTGCAGCATTAACGATTTTTGAATCTGCCATGTTATCAGAAATTTTTCGTGCCGGGTTGAATGCTGTTCCTAAAGGACAAATGGAAGCGGGGCTTTCTACAGGACTGACTTATGTTGAAACCATGAGAACCATTGTCTTACCGCAAGCCTTTAAATCAATGATTCCTGCTATCGTCAGCCAATTGATCTCATTGATCAAGGACACTTCTTTAGCGGTGATCATTTCATTACCTGAATTGACACACCAAGCACGAATCATCTACGGGCAAAACACGAATTATGTCTTACCGATGTTCGTCGCGATGACATTCATGTACTTCGTTGTTTGTTATGCATTATCATTGCTTTCTTCTTATCTAGAAAGAAGCAAATACAGTTATTAAACCAAAATCTAGGCTACCACAAGCTTTAAAGAGAAGCATAAATGCACGATCATTAGAAAAAACCGCTATTCGTAAAACGGGTCATTTTACGAGTAACGGTTTTTTTTGAATGAAACACATGTGAAATTTACTTTAGTAGCGACAAAAGTTATTTTGCAGTCAAGCTTAAGTTATCGATTTTTCTTAATAAGTTTTGTTTTGACATCTTTTCTAAAAAAGTAAGTAGCATTATCTCTGATAAAATGGCAGAATATAACCAAAAAGCGATCAGAGATTTCACTAAGTCTAATTGGATGTGAGGAGAAGCAGAAATGGAGATACAGACGAAGCGTCTCAGCATACGGAAGTTTGTTTCTGGAGACATCGATAGCTTTATGGACTATCGAAACAATGTTGACTGGATGCGTTATCAAGGGTTTAAAGGAAAGTCAAAGGCGTTCTACGAAGCTGAATTACTTCAGGATGTCTCTTTGGAAAAAGGGCTGCAGCTTGCAATCATTCATACAGACAAAAAGCAGTTGGTGGGGGATATCTATTTGAGAAAGGAAAATGATACCTATTGGATCGGGTATACTATTCATCCACAATATGCCAGAAACGGCTACGCATCAGAAGCAGTGACTGGAACCATAAATTGGGTCATCGATCAAGGAGGCAAGGTGATCAAGGCGGGTGTTTTACCAGAAAATGATGCTTCAATCAGATTGCTTGAGAAACTTGATTTTACTTATGAGACGAAAATAGAGGACGAATTGATTTATACCTATAACTTGTATCAGCGGTGACCAAAATCTATATCTAACCATGTTATATGTCTGTTGGCAAACCTGATTTTTAGATTTGTCCCACATTCGGTTTTCAAATAATAACTATAGAAATAGCGGACACCAATCAAGAATGTAGGACTTGAAAAATAAGGGCAAAAAGTCCACAATAAGGAAGATAGAATTTATTGAAAAAAGGATGATACGAGTGACTGATAAGCGCCCAATCGGTTTTATTGATTCAGGGGTCGGCGGCTTGACCGTAGTGAAAGAAGCCTTGAAACAATTGCCAAACGAAAATATTTTATATATGGGAGACACTGCACGTTGTCCTTATGGTCCAAGGCCCGCAGAGCAGGTCATCAAGTTTACGTGGGAAATGACAAACCATCTGGTGGAGCAAGGAATCAAGATGTTGGTGATTGCTTGCAATACAGCGACAGCGGTTGCGTTGGAAGAAATCAAAGAAACGCTTCCCATTCCAGTTATCGGAGTGATCCTACCTGGAACAAGAGCGGCAGTGAAGAAAACAAAAAATAAAAATGTTGGTATCATTGGTACACTAGGAACGGTAAAAAGTGGTGCGTATGAAACAGCCCTTAAAGAAAAAGTACCGGAATTAGTAGTGACTAGTTTGGCTTGTCCGAAATTTGTTTCGGTAGTCGAAAGTAATGAGTACCATTCATCAGTGGCAAAAAAAATAGTAGCGGAAACCTTGACACCGCTTCTCTCTAAAAATATCGATACGCTTGTTTTAGGATGTACACATTATCCATTGTTGCGTCCGATTATTCAAAATGTCATGGGAGAGAATGTTACACTGATTGATTCAGGAGCTGAAACAGTAGGTGAAGTATCCATGTTATTAGACTATTTTGAAATCAGTAATTCGCCAAAAAATGGCAGAGAGATTTGTCGATTTTATACAACAGGTTCTGCGAAACTTTTTAAAGAGATTGCAGAAGACTGGTTGCCGATCGACCATATAAAAGTAGAACATATTGATCTAGGAGGAGTATGAGACATGCGTCATGATGGAAGACAGGCACAGGAGTTAAGAAAAGTAACGATCCAAACAAATGTTTTTAAACATCCGGAAGGTTCTGTTATGATCAGGTTTGGTGATACGACTGTTGTATGTTCTGCAACGGTTGAAACCAGTGTTCCTCCTTTTTTGAGAGATACCGGTACAGGTTGGGTCACTGCTGAATACAGCATGCTTCCTCGTGCGACGAATACGAGAAACCGCAGAGAGAGCAGCAAAGGAAAATTATCAGGTCGAACGATGGAGATCCAACGTTTGATCGGTCGTTCTTTGCGAGCAGTCGTTGACCTAGAAAAACTAGGAGAACGTAGTATCATTGTGGATTGTGATGTTTTACAAGCAGATGGCGGGACGCGTACAGCAAGTATCACAGGTGCGTTTATAGCATTGAAACTAGCTGTCGACAAATTGCTTCAAGAGAAAAAATTAAAAGAAGACCCTATCAAAGAACACTTAGCAGCAATCAGTGTAGGGATTCTTCCAAATGGAACCTGTGCAACGGATTTAGATTATGAAGAAGACTCTGCTGCATTGGTGGATATGAATCTCGTGATGACTGAATCAGGAAAGTTTGTGGAGATCCAAGGGACTGGTGAAGAAGCCACTTTTGATGGCGAACAATTGAATGAAATGCTTTTTTATGGAAAAAGTGCGATTGAACAGCTGATCTTGGAACAAAAAAACAGCTTGTTTACTCCAGAAGTGTCAGATACTTTGGAAAAAGACAAGACAATCGTCATCGCTACTAGAAATGCAGGAAAAGCAGAAGAGTTCAAAGCGATGTTCGGTAAAGAAGGATACGAAGTGAAGACATTGTTCGACTATCCAGAGTTGCCAGATGTGGAAGAAACGGGTTCGACATTCGAAGAAAATGCACGCTTGAAAGCGGAAACGATTGCTCATTTACTGAATCAACCTGTGTTAGCAGATGATTCTGGATTAAAGGTGGATGCTTTAGGGGGAATGCCAGGCATCTATTCGGCACGCTTTGCAGGGGAACATAAAAGTGATGCTGGAAACAATGCAAAACTCCTTTATGAATTGACAGAAGTACCAGATGAAAAAAGAACTGCCCAATTTCATTGTACGTTGGTTTTTGCTGCACCAAACAAGGATAGTTTAGTAGTGGAGGCAGAATGGCCAGGGAAGATCGTTAGGATTCCGCAAGGTGAAAATGGGTTTGGTTATGATCCGTTATTTCTACCAGATGGGTCTGATAAAACAGCAGCAGAATTACCAAGTGAAGAAAAAAATAAAAAAAGCCATCGTGCGCAAGCGATGAAAAAACTAAGCAAACAATGGAAAACATGGCTGGAAGGTGGGAAATAAGTGCGGTATTTAGTAGTAAGTGATAATCATGGCGATCGAGATATCTTAGTACAGCTGGTCGAACGTTACCAAGGAAAGATAGATCATTTCTTCCATTGTGGGGACTCAGAATTATCAGCAGAAGATGTGTTGTGGAATGTTTTTAATGTCGTTCAAGGTAATTGTGATTTTGGTCCAGGATACGAAACAAAGCAATTTATCGATACAGGGGTCGATAAAATATTGATTACTCATGGACATCTAGCGAATGTCCGTTTTGGCCTGACTCAGTTAGCGATGGCAGCTAAAGAACTAGGAGCAAATATGGTCTTTTTTGGACATACTCATCAAATCGGTTGTGAATTTGACCAAGGCATTCTCTATTTAAATCCTGGCAGTATTTCACAGCCTCGTGGCCCAATCCAAATCCCATCGTATGCAATTATTGATAGTACAGCAACCAAAATAGAGGTACAGTACTATAATCGTGCACACCAACCAGTAGAGGAATTGGCATTTACGTATGCACGCTAACTTAAAATTCTCTAATTTTTGCTAAAAAATCAATTGATTTTATGATTTGTGCATCCGTTTTCGGTAAAATAAGATTGTTGAGTGAAATAGAAATGGAGGGCATCCGATGATTGGACCTATTGTAAGAGATTTATTACTACAAAATCAGGAGACTTTTTTGATTCCTGCTGAAAATGTAGCAAATGTGATGTATCAACATCCTTTATCACATGGGTTGCTCGTTTTATCGAAAGTTGGCTACACGAAGATCCCTGTTTTAGGAAAAGATGACCGTTTTGTTGGATTAGTTAGTCTATCCGATGTGGTGAACAAGATGATCGACCTTCAAACGATCAGTATGGATCCTTTAGAAGGGTTGACAGTAGCCGATGTGATGGAGACAAATGTTCCAACGATCGACGAGAACTGGGAACTAGAAGATGTCTTGCATTTGCTGGTGGATTCGCCATTTTTACCAGTTGTGACAGAAGAAAAAGTCTTTAAGGGGATCATTACCAGAAAAGAATTATTGAAGGCTGTGAACTATATGGTTCATGAATTAGAGCGTCGGAACATCGTCTCTCCTAAAGTAGAAGAATTAAAAGAGAAAATCAATATCGTCAGTTAGACGAATGAGTAAAAATAAGGCAGTCGACTTTCTACCTTAAATGAAAAGTGTTTCAAAAGCACCCACTGAGAAGCTGATTCTCTGAAAAAGTAACTTATTTCAGAGGATTCAATTTTCTCAAAGCGCTTTTGAAACACTTTTTTGGTATAAAGATGAGTGAGGCAAGAGTAAAGTCACGTTTTTGCTTAAGCTGCTTTTACTAGAATGACAAATCTAGATTATTTTAAAACGATCGGTGTATTAGGGATCGTAAAGCCAGCAGCAGTGAGCTCTTTGACATAAGAGCTTAGAAATTCTTCTTTTAACGCAAACTGTTTCCCATTTAACACGTAGCAAACCGTGCGGATCGCAAAGTTACTGTTCCCTAGATCAACTAGACCAAAAATCTCTGGTTGTGTTTGTAGTTCATCATTGTATTTTTCTGCTAAACGTGTATTTACTTGTTCGATGATACCGTAGATACGGTCATATCCTTCTTCTGGAACGATCCGAATATCTAATAAAACTTGCATATTTGCCCGTGAAAGATTGCTGATCGTTGTGATATTACGGTTAGGAATAAAATGGACTGTTCCATCCGTTGCTTTTAGCTGCAATGTTCGAATACCGACAGAAACAACTGTTCCTTCAATCGTCAAGTTCGCCAATTTTACATAGTCACCGACATCCATTTGCTGTTCCATAATAATGAAAAAGCCTGTGATGACATCGCTCATAAATCCTTGCGCACCTAACCCGATAGCAACCCCGGCAATTCCAGCTCCTGCTAATAGTGAGCCAATTGGAACACCGATCACTGATAAAATCGCATAGATGAAGAAGAAACCCATCGTATAATGAAAAATGGTATTTAAAAGACTGTGTAACGTTTTTAAACGACTCTCGTTAAGAACCGTCTTTTTAGCATACTGTTTAAATGATTTATCCATCAGATATTTTCCGATCCGATTGATTATGCCAAATAAGATGATCAAAAAGACTAAATAAAGTCCTTTTTGGATAAGTGTGGCTAGAATCCCATCCCAATCGATCCCGTTCCAAAAACGTTGAAAGGCATTTACCTGGTTTGCTGCCTGTTCCGTCAATGTTTCTCCTGTAGAAGTGGTAGATGAAGCAGTAGCTAATTGTAAAAGCATAAAATCCCCTTTTCTATACTATTTGATGTACTTGTATTGTAACAATAACTGACACAAAAGAAAATCTCCATGAAAATATTTTAACGGGATATCTTAATTTCAGAAATTCACAAAAATTCAAATGACAAATAACAGTGATAGTGCTAAAATATTCAAAAAGCAATGATTGGTGGAATGAATATGCAATTGGATTGGAATAATTTGGGATTTTCATATATTAAAACTCCTTGGCGCTATGTAGCAAAATGGAAAGATGGGCAATGGGAAAAAGGGGAGTTGACAGAAGATAATTATTTAACAATCCACGAAGGTTCTCCAGCGCTTCATTATGGACAACAATGTTTTGAAGGATTGAAAGCTTACCGAAGAAAAGATGGAAAAGTAAACTTGTTCCGTCCAGACCAAAATAGTCAACGTTTGAATCAAAGTGCAAGACGGCTATTGATGCCGATGGTACCAGAAGAAATGTTTATCGATGCGGTCAAACAAGTCGTTAAGGCAAATGATGAATTTGTGCCTCCATACGGTACAGGAGCCACTTTGTATTTACGTCCCTTATTGATTGGGGTAGGAGAAAACATTGGCGTCCATCCAGCACCAGAGTACTTGTTTGTTGTCTTCTGTACACCAGTAGGCGCATATTTCAAAGGTGGATTGAAACCAACAAAATTTATCGTATCTGATTATGATCGTGCTGCGCCAAAAGGTACAGGAGCTGCTAAAGTGGGCGGTAACTATGCCGCAAGCCTGTTACCAGGAACTGAAGCGCAGGAATTGGATTATTCTGATTGTGTCTATCTTGATCCTGCTACCCACACAAAAATCGAAGAGGTAGGGGCTGCGAATTTCTTTGGGATCACGAAAGATGGTCAATTCATTACGCCACAATCACCATCTATTTTACCAAGTATCACGAAATATTCTTTGTTGCAACTAGCAGAAGAACGTTTGGGCTTAAAAGCCGTTGAAGGGGATATCTTTATTGATCAGTTGGATCAATTTGCAGAAGCAGGCGCATGTGGTACAGCAGCTGTCATCTCGCCAATCGGTGGTATTTACTACGAAAACAATCTTCATGTTTTCTATAGTGAAACGGAAGTCGGGCCTGTGACAAGACGCTTGTATGATGAATTGACAGGCATCCAATTTGGCGATGTAGAAGCGCCAGAAGGGTGGATCCAAGTGGTGGGATAAACCATTTGAAAAAAAATCTAATAAAAAAGGAAAGAATCCGCATCATACGGATTCTTTCCTTTTTAGTTAGATGGCTAAGATAAATGAACACCTTTATCAACATAGATGATATCACCGATCATCCCGCTTGAAAGGGGACTGATCAAGAAGGCGCAGGCGTTCCCAACTTCTTCGATCGTAACACCTTGTTGGTCAGGTGTACGTGATTCAGATAACTGGATCAGTTTTTGGTAATCTTTCACACCAGTAACGGCTAATGTTTTGATTGCTCCCGCAGAAATGCCGTTGACACGAATCCCTTTAGGTGAGAATTCTGCTGCCAAGTAACGGATAGCGGCTTCTAGTGATGCTTTGGCGATCCCCATCATATTGTAATTTGGTATCGCACGTTCTGATCCTAGATAAGACATGCTGACGATTCCACTGTTTGGTGCAAGATACTTTTGCGCATATTTTGAAACAGCAATCAAAGAATAACTGCTGATATCTTGCGCTAATTGATAACCATCTCTGGAAATATCAGATACGTTACCTGATAGTTCTTCTTTATTGGCATAGGCGATGGCATGCACCAATCCATGGATCTCTCCAGCGTATTCACCGATCGCGTTCATCGCTGTTTCGATACTTTCATCACTTGCCACATCACATTCAACCGTAAATGCGTCTTCACCGACTAACTTAACCAATGATTTTTTCATTCGTTCATTTTGATAAGTATAGATGATTTCCGCACCTTGTTTCATCATCGCTTCAGCACAGCCCCAAGCAATACTACGCTTATTGGCAACTCCCATGATGACGATTTTCTTTCCTTCTAAAAAAGACATATTGACACTCCTTTGATCCTAGAAAAATTTGATAGGTCGTAATAATGAAAAAATAAATGCAATAAATAACCTCTTGATTTTCTATTATTAGGCAAAATGCTTTGATTGTCAAACTATTTTTTTACAGAATAAAAAAAGATTGCTAAAACTTTAAGAATATGATACTTTGATAATCAAAGTAATAAACTAGGCGTTTAGCCGGAAGAGGGAGTAATTTATGTCTTACGTATTATCAGCCACAGAAGTGATGGACTTGATTCCTAATCGCTATCCAATTTGTTATATCGACTATGTAGATACTTTGGAACCAGGGAAAAAAATCGTTGCCACGAAAAATGTAACGATCAATGAAGATTTTTTCCAAGGACATTTTCCAGATAATCCAGTAATGCCAGGCGCATTGATCTTAGAAACCTTAGCGCAAGCAGGCTCTATCCTTATTTTGAAATCGGAAGAATTCTTGGGTAAAAGAGCGTATATCGGAGGGATCAATAAAGCGAAATTCCGTCAAAAAGTAGTCCCAGGTGATGTGATGAAATGCCACTTTGAGATCACAAAGATGAAGGGTGCGGTGGGAACAGCGTTATCCGCAGCATATGTCGATGACAAAAAAGTATGTGAATGTGAATTTACATTTATCGTTAATAAAGATGCTTAAGTAAATAATAAATTTTTTTAAAGAAAAAGATAGGAATGGAAAGAGGAGTGTCAAAAAATAAGAAAGTAATTGTAGAAATGAGATATTTGTTTTTATGAATACGACTTATTATTGGCATAATTTCTTCTAGTTCTGTCATCACATTAGATTGAAAAAGGGTGGGTCCAAAGCAATTTTGCTTTTGACCCACCCTTTCGTTTATTTTGCTTCTTGTAAAATATTGATTTTCTCGATCTTGATATCTTCCTTCGGTTTATCCGAACTATCTGTTTCAGTAGCGGCGATCGTGTCAACGACATCCATGCCTTCAATTACTTGTCCGAAGACAGTATATTGACCATCTAATGTAGGGTAGCCACCTTTTTTATAAGCATCGATGATTGCTTGAGGATAGTCATCTTTTAAAAGTCCGTCATGGACATCGTCAGAGTTTTGGACGATAAAGAATTGACTGCCGTTGCTATTCGGGTCTTGGCTGCGAGCCATTGATAGGGCACCACGGATATTGTAAAGCTGGTTTGAGATCTCTGTTTCAAAGCCTTTGCCCCAAATGCTTTCACCGCCAGTACCGTCACCTTTTGGATCGCCTCCTTGGATCATAAAGTCTTTGATGACTCTATGGAAAGTCAACCCGTCATAATAGCCATCTTTGGCATGGGTCATAAAATTTTCTACGGCTTTAGGTGCAAGTTCTGGGAATAGTTTGATTTTGATCGTCCCTTTATTTGTGACCATCTCAACCAAATCTTCATTAGTTGCTACTTCATTTGTCAATTGTGGCAAAGTCAAAGAATTAAGATCTACGCTTTCTTTCGTGCTAGTTTCTGTTGTTTTTTCAGTGGAGTCATTTGTAGTTGAAGAAGAACTCTCTGAATTATTTTGTGTACAACCTGCGAAGAATAGTAAGGTTGCTGCTAATCCAATGCTTAAAAATACTTTTTTTGCTTTCATTTTTCTTTCCTTTCAAGTTGAAATTATTGTTATCTATAATGATAACAAACTATGGTACGAATACCTATCTTTTTACCTATAAAATTTTCGTTAAATTTTCTTTTAGAGGAAAGGTGTAGACCATTTGAAGCGCTTTTGTTATAATGTAAGTGGATACAAAAAGAAAACACAGGGGGATTTTATTGATGGGAAAATTAGGTATTTCGATCTATCCAGAACGTTCAACTTTTGAAAAGGATAAAGCCTATCTTGATTTAGCACATAAATATGGCTTTAAACGTGTTTTTACAAGTCTACTTCAAATCGATGGAGATAAAGAGCAAGTCTTAGCTGATTTTACTAAAGTCGTGGAGTATGCTAACAGCTTAGGAATGGAAGTAATGGTGGATATCAATCCAGCCTTATTTGATCAACTTGAGATATCATACGATGATCTATCTTTCTTTGATAAGATGGGCGCTTATGGCATTCGCTTGGACGTAGGATTTACTGGTGCTGAAGAAGCGAAGATGACGCGTAATCCTTATGGCATAAAAATTGAGATCAACATGAGCTCAGGAACGAACTATGTGGACAACATCATGAGCTATTCACCAAATACTTCAAACTTGTTAGGTTCCCACAATTTCTATCCTCATCGCTATTCTGGGTTAGGGTATGATCACTTTGTTTACTGCTCAGAAAAGTTCAGAAAGTATAATTTAAATACAATGGCTTTTGTGAACTCACAGGCTGCTGATTTTGGGCCATGGCCAACACAAGATGGTTTATGTACGCTAGAAGATCACCGCGACTTAGAGATTTCTACACAAGTCAAACACTTGATCCTGACAGGACTGATCGACGATATCTCTATTGGAAATGCTTACGCAAGCGAGGCTGAACTACAGGTGATGGCAGAAGCATTCCAAGCAGATTATCCTACATTGAAAGTTGATGTGGCAGAAGACATCACAGAAGATGAACGAATTTGTTTGTTCGACAATCTGCATAGTTATCGCGGTGACCGTTCGGAATATATCCTACGATCAACGATGACTCGTGTATATTACAAAGACAAACCGTTTCCTGCGCATAATACTCGTGATATGACCCATGGAGATGTATTGATCGATAACGTAGGGTATGGCCAATATAAAGGGGAAACACAAATTGCGCTGAAAGAAATGAAAAATGATGGACGCGTGAATGTTGTTGGGCGCATTGCTGATGATGAATTGTTCTTGTTAGATTTCTTGAAACCATGGTCAAACTTCAAATTGATCGAAAATAAATAGTTGGCTTTGATACGAAAAAACAACCGCCAATGGACGATTAAAATTATACAATTCATAGTCCGGCCTTCACTAAAAAATGGATAGAATAGATGAAAAGGCATCTCATGTTATCCCTACGATCAAAGTGGGTGTATCATGAGGTGCCTTTTTTAGGAGAATAGCTACTGGGAGGAAGGCATCTAGCGGTCCTCTTTTTGCGAAAACAACTGTTTTTCATAGTTTTTTTCTAGTTGTGCGTTTTGCCAACGTGTTTCAAAGGCCTTTCTTTTTAGTACATGTAAATTATTTTTTTGATAAAAGAGGAAAAAGTTTTTCATCTGATTTCTGATTTCATCGCTTAAACGGGGGTTATTCATCATTGTTTCACTAATTTTTTGATGCATGGTTTTTGTAGAAATGGGCCAAGTGATGATGTTTGTTTTTTTAGTATTTCTTGCCCAGAGTGCATATTGCAAGCCAAATTGGGATTGTTTAAGGTAGCAATTTCCGACCTTTTGTTCTTCTTTGAATAGGTAATCCAGTGGTCTGTGGGATTGGGCAATCTTGAGTAATTTCTTCTGGATAAAAAATTTCTCGTCGTGTTTTAAGTCGGGCATAAAAGCACTAGCGTTTAAATAAGTTGCTAATTGATGGATCTTTTTCATTGGAATAATAAAACGATGAACCGGAGCTGTGTGCTTCAAAGGATAACTTAGGTGATACCGTGCCAGAGTATCAACAAGGTCGACATGTAATGATTCATTCTCTTTCTTTGTACAAACGAAGCAACAAGTGTGACCACTGTATTTTGATACATTGAATCCTGCTGGAAAAAGTAGGAAGGAATGTTTGTTTTCCGAATCTAACTTGGAAAGTGCTTTTTTTAAAAGCTGAACACTAGGATATACAGAAATACTTCGATAAATTGACTTAGCCACGGTCAACCGATTTTTTTTCTCGACAAACTTTCTTGAGTGATCATTCTTAATTATATTAAAATAGATAGAATAAAGTTCTTTGAGATCATCTGGGTGAGGGGTTAGTCGATTTTCTACTAGATCAAGAACTTGGTTATGTATTTCCAGCATTCGGTAACTATAATTGGGATCTTTGCGATAGGTGGCAGTAATGGTTTCGTTCCACGCAGTCGCGTCAGTTAATTTAGTATCCATAAGATCACTCCTTTTTATTCTAGCTTAACACCAAAAGAAAAGCGGGCAGAACTTTCTTTGATAAAAAACGAAGAATATGATCTATCTGTTATCAAGCTATCTGATTTTATTAGGTAGGCTTGCATCTATGGGGCTGATTATTTATACTGATTTTAGAAAAGAGTGTTGGAACATTGAAATAAAGGAAGGTATGACATGAAACTTTGGATCAAAATAGCCATAGGAATCATCATAGTGATTATCGTGGCATTATTATTTGCAGGAAATTATTTTTATAATTACGCAGTCGTACCATCTGAAAAAGATTTTTTAGAAGACGACACACCAGGTACATCACAGGTAGTGAAGGAAACAGAAGCACAAAAATGGTTCAATGACAAAGAAAATCGCAGTTATTGGCACCTTACTTCAAAAGATGGCTTGAAACTTTCAGCCATTTATCTACCGGCAGCAACAAAAAGTGAGAAAACAGTGATTGCCGCTCATGGCTATATGGGCAACGCAGAAACAATGGCAAATTACGCAAAAATGTTCCATGATTTAGGCTATAACGTGTTAGTCCCAGATGCCCGCGGCCACGGAGAAAGCGAAGGAGATTACATTGGATTTGGCTGGCCAGAACGAAAAGATTATGTCCAGTGGATCCATCAAATCATAGAAAAAGAGGGGCCATCGCAAAAAATCGTTCTTTATGGTATCAGTATGGGAGCAGCTACTGTTATGATGACTAGCGGGGAGAAACTGCCTAATAATGTAAAAGCAATCATTGAAGATTGTGGATATTCTTCCGTTAGCGATGAACTTAGCTATCAATTAGATGACATGTTTCATCTGCCGGCATTCCCATTGATCCCAGTGACGAGTTTAATGACGAAAGTCAGAGCAGGGTATTTCTTTGGCGAAGCTAGTGCGGTCGATCAGTTAGAAAAAAATAAGCGACCAATGTTATTTATTCATGGGGATGCGGACACCTTTGTTCCTTATGAAATGTTGGACAAAGTATATGATGCAACGAAAGGGCCAAAAGAGAAATACGTAGTCAAAGGTGCTGAACACGCAAAGGCGTATTCGATCGATCCAGAAAAATACCAAACGGTTGTAAAAGACTTCTTAAATAAATATGTCCAATGATTTTCAGTTAAAATAAAATTTTTGTAATCCGTGTGCTTGAACGGAATAAACGAAAGTTTCTCCTAAAATCAACAAATGGTACTAAGCCGAATGATCCCAAGAATGTTTCTTTTTGGTGATTGTTCGGCTTATTTTTTTATAGTTGAACACTTCATCGAGATGCGCAAGAAATGAGGTGGAGACAAAAGTCGTTTAGATCTGTCCCACTCTCGTAGATCAAATGAAACTGAGATTGGTTCGATCTGTCTGTGATATATATAAAAGAAACATGTATAATCAAACTTATTTTTACTCCATACAAGACGTTTTTTTATGTGTTAAGGATATTTTTAACATGAACAGTCACTTTGTTGTTATTCTTTTAGTATAAAAATAGAAAGCGAGGGGGGATCGAGTGGGAGAAACTCAAAGAAATAAATTGTCGGCGGTGTAGAAAGTGTCAAACAATCGCACTATGGGGATAAGTGTGAAGAGTAGAATTCGAGGGATTCGGTAAAAAGTCGACTAGTTGCTGTTGAGTGGCTAATCGTACGATCGGATGAGGAGAAAATCGTTGAAGGGTAAAAATTTCAACGATCCGATTCGATCAAGATAAAAAAAGTGAAATAGTTAAAATACTGGTTACTTAGTTGTTTATCACTAGCAAGCTTTACGTTGTAGACAAAAGTATCGATTTATTTTCTTGCGAAGAAGATAAGTAGATGCCTTTGTCTTTTTTTGTATGTACTCCAACCAAGGTGTTTAAGAAATGATCATAGCTAGTAACTGTTTCTAGTAGTCGATCGTCTATTTTTCCATAGGTTATCTGCTAGGCTTATTCAAGGTGTAGCTTCTAGAGAAAACTAAATTTCCAGATGAAAATAAAAAAAGGACTATTTGTTTGGTATTACAAGATAAACTAGTAGTCAGAAAACTACATTAAACGTTGGAAAATATGCGAAGTATACTAGTGGTCATGATTGAAGGAACAGCGAGCCACTGATAAAATATAGAGGAGGATCCAAATGGATGAGAAACCTTTGTTAGGAAAAAATTATCAAGTATCGGAAAAAAGACAGAAAAATATAGAAAAAGAATCCTTGAAAGAAAAATATCAGTATCAAAAAGCTTTAAATAGAAAAACTATCTCTCGCGAACAGAGGAAAGCGGAGGAGGAAACAAGGCTTTTTTTTACTGAATTATTCCAGAAGGATGAAGGACCTGAGAAAATCGAGCAGTATCATGCGAGAATGGTAGGTTTAGCGTGTAGTAAAAGTGAGAAGCAATCGTTTGTTAACGAAGAGTTTAAATCTTATTTATCCTATTGGGCAACTCTATTTAAAAACGGTAGCTTAACAAAAGACGCACTAAATCCGATGAATACTCCAAAAATATTGTTTCACCTATTGAGTGTTTCGCTAGAGAAGAGTGCAACGTTTTTAACAAGTAAATATGGAACCATTCGTTCTTTATATGAATTGAGTGCAAATACCAAATCTTCATTTTTAGTTTATCCAGCTTTTTTCACGTCTGAAAATACTAACAGGGGGAAAGTAGGTGGCGTCGTTATCCGTAAGATCGATGCCATCAACTATGAAATAATTGTCATAGATAAACATAATACTTATTTTAAGGATATAAGGAACAAAGAGTTAGAAAAATTTTTATCACAGGGACCTAATGTTGCTCTAACTAGGTATCTTGTTCCAACCGTTAGAACACATCTTATAGCAGATCTGTTAACGTCAACAAGACAGAGCAATAATAAGTTTTCTACATATGATGGATTGGATAAGATAAGCGTACAGAAAGAATTTCGAAAATACGAAGAGGTAGATACCGTGGATAAAGGCGATATCAAAAATTTTGAATGTGCAGTAAATTATGCAGTTTGTTCGGCGATTTTTAATGAGGAGTTGGTAAAAGAACCGCAGATGCTTTCTCTTCCAGAAAACATTCAAATCATCCATCAACTAGTTATTGATCATCTTACAGGCATCGAAAAAAATTCCCCGACATTTACAAGCAAACAGAAAAATAATCTAGCAGCAGCGATAAAAAATATAAAGGCATCTGATCTTTCGTATGAAAAATCCTTTAGTATTCATGAAAAAAAGCAAATAGAGGAGAAAAAACTTAGTGCATTCCAAAAAAGTATGAACACAAACAAAAAACATCGGAAGTTGCCTGCTAAGTCAGGTGGAATAGACAATCCAGCCTTTTATGAAAAAGCACATTCAAGTGATTCACCTACTATTTAGTAGAGGAAAATGAACAGGCAGAACAAGCAGACAATCAGCAAAAAAAGTAGCGTTTCTACACAAAGTCAGGTTATAAAAAAAAGATCAGTCAGTATTAGTGTAAAAAAAAAGAGTGCGTGTGACAAAACTAAAAATCAGTTTTGCCACAGACTCTCGAATAAACGGTGGGAGCAGAAGCAACTCCTTCGGAAATAAGCCGAAATTCACAAAAATTTGAAAAGCAATTTTCGTTAATTTCTTCTTATTTCTCGGAGTTAAACACTTCTGTCCCAACCTCTCTGTTTATGTCATTATTCAATTAAAATTAAAGGTTTGCAAATTTTTCTAATAGACGAATCATTTGGCAAGTGAAGCCATATTCATTGTCGTACCAAGCAACTGTTTTCACTAATTGGAAATCACCTGCTGTAGTTACTTCAGTTTGTGTTGGGTCAAAAATTGAACCTTGAGTCGTTCCGATAACGTCACCAGAAACGATTTCGCGATCGTCATACCCAAATGAAGGATTATCAACAGTATGTTTCTTGATTGCTTCGTTGACTTCTTCAGCAGTTACTTTTGTTTTTAAGATTGAAACTAATTCTGTTAATGAGCCATCAACGACTGGAACACGTTGTGCATGTCCTTGAAGTTTTCCTTGTAATTCAGGAATAACTAAGCCGATAGCTTTTGCAGCACCAGTTGAGTGAGGGATGGTGTTATCTGCTGCAGAACGAGCAGCACGTAAGTTACCACCTTTTACTGGGCCGTCTAGTAACATTTGTGTAGAAGTATAAGCATGGACAGTTGTCATTGTTCCTACTTCAATTCCAAATTCATTATTTAAAAAGTAAGCCATTGGTGCTAAGCAGTTTGTTGTACAAGAACCAGCAGAAATGATTTTGTCATTTGCATCTAACGTATCATCATTTACGTTATAAACGATCGTTTTCATTGCTCCAGCTGGTGCAGAGATCACGACACGTTTAACGCCTGCGTTCAAGTGGGCTTGTGCTTTTTCTTCAGAAGTGTAAAAACCAGTACATTCTAAAACAATATCGACACCATTTTCTTTAACCCAAGGGATCTTACTTGCATCAGGTTCAGCATACACGCGTGTAGTTTCACCATCAACTACGATTGAGTCTTCTGTTGCAGTAACTGTACCTGGATACGTACCGTGTGTTGAATCAAATTGTAACAATTGAGCCAACATCGTTGGGCTAGTTAAGTCATTGATTGCTACTACTTCAATATCATCTGATACTTCTTTGATACGGCGGAACGCCAAACGTCCAATACGTCCAAATCCATTAATACCTACTTTTACTGTCATAATCAAAAGTTCCTCCTTTATTTGGAGATTGTCGAATGCCCAATCTTCATTAATACATCTATTATTTTCCTCCTGTTGTTTTCATTTGTCAAAAAATTATACTTACAAAAGTAAAGTAACCTTAATTATTTCCGTTTTTGAGTCTTCGCAAGTAAGTAGGCAAGTCAAATCAGAGATAAAACAGACAAAAGGGAGAAACTTTGGCTGAAAAGATGGACAAAATGGCTTTTCACCGATAAAATAAATAGGACTTTTGTTTATTGTGGAAATTCAGGCAGTCAAGTAATTAAATATAAATAAATTAATAGGAGGACTTAAAGATGTCCATGTTTTTAGATCAAGTGACGATCGATGTGAAAGCCGGTAAAGGCGGCGACGGAATGGTGGCATTCCGCAGAGAAAAATATGTACCTGATGGTGGTCCTGCTGGCGGTGATGGCGGACACGGAGGTGCGGTGATCTTAGTTGTTGACGAAGGATTACGCACATTGATGGATTTTCGTTTCAACCGTCATTTTAAAGCTCAACCTGGAGAAAACGGGATGAGTAAAGGCATGCATGGCCGTGGATCAGAAGATACGTATGTCAAGGTGCCACAGGGAACAACAGTGAGAGACGCAGAAACAGGCGCTTTACTAGGTGATTTGATTGAAAATGGTCAAACGCTTGTTGTAGCAAAAGGTGGCCGCGGCGGTCGCGGAAATATCCGATTTGCTTCACCAAGAAATCCAGCACCTGAAATCGCCGAAAATGGCGAACCAGGTCAAGAAAGAAAAATCGAATTAGAATTGAAGGTACTGGCTGATGTAGGTTTGGTTGGTTTTCCTTCTGTAGGTAAATCTACACTTCTTTCAGTGATTTCTTCAGCTCGTCCGAAAATCGGTGCGTATCATTTTACGACCCTTGTTCCGAATCTCGGCATGGTTACAACTAGCGATGGCAGAAGTTTTGCAGCCGCTGATCTACCAGGTCTGATCGAAGGAGCTTCTCAAGGCGTTGGGCTGGGAACTCAATTTTTACGTCACATTGAACGTACGCGCGTTATCCTACATGTGATCGACATGAGTGGAATGGAAGGAAGAGATCCATACGAAGATTATTTAGCGATCAATCATGAATTATCTTCTTATAATCTACGTTTACTCGAACGTCCACAGATCATTGTTGCAAATAAAATGGATATGCCAAACGCTGAGGAAAACTTGGCAAAATTCAAAGAGCAATTGAACAAAGAAAAAACAGACGAGTTTGCAGATGACATTCCTGTTTTCCCAATTTCAGGCGTGACTAGAAAAGGAATTGATCCATTATTGAATGCAACAGCGGATCTACTTGAGGTTACACCAGAATTTCCTCTATATGATGAAGAAATCGAGGAAGAAACAGTACAATATGGCTTTAATCCAGATGAGCCAGAATTCAAGATCGACCGTGATCCAGATGCAACTTGGATCTTATCTGGTGAAAAGATCGAGAAATTGTTCCAAATGACAAACTTCGACCATGATGAAACAGTCATGCGTTTTGCCCGTCAATTACGTGGAATGGGTGTCGACGAAGCATTACGTGCTAGAGGAGCTAAAGATGGCGACCTTGTAAGAATCGGCGAATTTGAATTTGAATTCGTTGAATAATGATAGATTGTTTCAAGTAATAAAATAATAAAAGTTTGTTTTTGAGTATCTAAAGAGTGAGAGAAAAGTAGATTTGCTTTTTTCTTGCTCTTTTTTGTTATTTTTAAAGGGTATTTCTTTTGTTTTTTTGAAATAAACGGTAGAATGAATAAAAAGAAGAAGGAGTGTTTTCGATGAATAAACGAGTAATCATTTTAAATTTTCCTGTAGAGAGTCAAGCCTATCAAGCGTTTTCTGAAATCAAAAAATTCCATGCTGCTCGTTCGATCAAAGGAGAGCAAATGGCAGTCATCCGTCATGAACCAAACGGGGCCCATCAATTCAAAATTGAAGATTTTCTAGATTTTACAGGCAACAACAAATCATCCACTGGCGGATTGATCGGCATGTTGGTTGGCATTCTGGGAGGACCACTAGGGATTCTGTTAGGCTGGTTTGCTGGCGGAATGATCGGAGCAACACAAGACGCGAAAGAAATCAAAGATGCACAGACAGTTTTCGATTTTGTAGGAAGTAAAATCGGTGAAGGTACGACTGGGCTGATTTTGATTGCTGAAGAAGAAGACAACCGTCCATTGAATCAATTAGTGACAATGGAATTAGGGGGAGAAATCACTCGTTTGGACTACGATGATGTAGAAAAAGATGTCCATGATGCCCGAGAAGTCGAGGATAAAGCAAAAGAAGCTGCCAAGAAAAACTGGCAAGACAAACATCCTCAACAGGATGCTGATTCCGATCATCCAGCTGAATAACGATGAATGTGAGACAAATCTAAAAATCAGTTCTGCTACAGACTCTAATTCTGGATAAACGGCGGCCAAAAGTCAGGTTTTCGGAAATTTCAAATAAAACGAGAGTGGGACAAAAGTAAGAAACACTTTTGTCTCATTCTTTAAAAACGAATAAACGGTGGGAGCAGAAGCAACTCCTTCTTAAATAAGCCGAAATTCACAAAAATTTGAAAAGCAATTTTCGTGAATTTCTTCTTATTTCTCGGAGTTAAACACTTCTGTCCCAACCTCGTTTTTTTCTCCAATTTCTCAAACCTAAACGATTTTTGTCTCGACCTCCTTTTCGATTTTGGTTTATTTCTTATGTTTATTGAAGCATTTCAGACTTTCGGTTGATTATCAGTTGATTTTCCCATAAAATTAATAGGGAACTTAAAGAAAGTCAGGTAGATTATGGAATTACAATTTTTAGGAACAGGAGCAGGAGTACCTGCTAAACATAGAAATGTGACAAGTATTGCATTAAAACTCTTAGATGAAAGAAATGAAGTTTGGTTATTTGATTGTGGGGAAGGAACACAGATGCAGATCTTGCGTACGAGTATCCGCCCACGAAAAATCGAAAAAATATTCATCACCCATTTACATGGAGATCATATTTTTGGATTACCTGGTTTACTTAGCAGCCGCTCTTTTCAAGGGGGAGATACACCGCTTGAAATATACGGACCTAAAGGAATCGAAACGTTTATCAAAACTTCTTTAGCTGTTTCGCAAACTCGATTAGGTTATGCGTTGAAATTTATTGAATTGACTGAGGATCAGCCAATCTTTGAAGACCAACAATTTTCTGTTTATACAAAGAAACTGGATCATGGCATCGATAGTTTTGGCTACCGGGTCGTGGAGCATGACCATAAAGGAGAATTGCAAGTCGACAAACTGAAAGAATTAGCTATTCCAGCTGGACCGATCTATGGTAAGCTAAAAAAAGGTGAAACAGTCACTCTTGATGATGGACGGACCATTGATGGCAAAGCATTTGTGGGACCGGATAAAAAAGGTAGGATCGTCACGATTTTAGGCGATACTCGAAAAACAGGTAATTCTGTCCTTCTTGCTCAGGATAGTGATGTACTCGTTCATGAAAGTACATTTAACAAAAATGAGGAAAAAATGGCGCGTAATTATTACCATTCAACTACGCATCAAGCAGCGGAAATCGCGAAGGAAGCAAAAACTAACAAATTATTATTGACACATATCAGTGCTCGTTATTTAGGCAAAGCAGCATTGGAACTTGAAAATGAAGCAAAAGAAATCTTTCCTAATACGTTGATCATGAAAGATTTTGAAACAATTGAAGTACCGTTTCGTGAGGAGGAATAGGTGTGAATCTAGAAGATAAAGTAGTGCTAGTAACAGGTGGTTCTGGAGGATTAGGCGCTCAAATTTGTTATGAAGCAGCAAAACAAGGGGCAATCGTCATCACATGTGCGAGAAGGATCCAGATGATCGGCGAAGTAAAAGAAGAATGCAAAAGATTGAGTGGAACAGAGGCTTATGCTTTTCAAGTAGACGTCAGTGATCCCGATAGTGTCGATGCATTGTATGAAAAAGTAATGGATGAAGTCGGTCGAGTCGATGTGTTAGTCAATAATGCTGGCTTCGGTATTTTCGAAGATTTTCTAAGCTTTGATTTAGGTAAAGCGTACGACATGTTTGAAGTGAATGTGTTGGGAATGATGGTCTTGACTCAAAAATTCGCACTTGATATGGCTGAGCGAAGACAAGGGCATATCATCAATATCGCTTCGATGGCTGGCAAAATGGCTACGGCTAAATCAACGATCTATTCCGCTACGAAATTCGCTGTTTTGGGATTTTCCAATGCATTGAGATTAGAATTGAAACCATTAGGCGTAGCCGTTACTACTGTCAATCCTGGGCCTGTCGCTACAGATTTCTTTGATAAAGCAGATCCTAGTGGCAGCTATTTAGAAAAAGTAGATCAACTTGTTTTGGATCCAACCAAATTAGCGAAAGCAATCGTTCGTAATATGAAATATCCGAAACGTGAAATCAATAAACCAGTGATCCTTGAAATCGCAGCTAAATTTTACACGCTCTTCCCAACAATTGGCGATTATTTAGCGAGTGGTATTTTCAATAAGAAGTAGGTGAAGAAAAGTGAAAAAACAAAGTGGTGTGATCATCGGGTTTCTCCTTGTTTTAGTCATCGTACTATTTGCGGTATTGAATAACAAAAACGTGCCTGTTAGTTTTGGTGTTGCTTCGTTTTCTGCACCGCTGATCCTAGTCATCATAGGTTCTGCGATCATCGGCGCATTGATTGTTTTTGTCACCGCCTCAACGACATTATGGCAACAAAAAAAACAAATCAAACAGTTGACACAAGAACTAGCTGAAGCCCAAAAAGATGTGGAAGCAAAAGTGAATGAGGCAAAAGAAGAACAACAGCGTGAATTCAGAAATGAACGCGCAGAACTTGAAGCTGCTTATCAAGCAGAACTGCAAGCAACGAAAGACCAACTGCAACAGTTGCAAACACCAAAGGAAAATAATACGCCATCACCTAAACAAAGCTATAATTATTTTGATTGATCGGTTTTATCATGAATGTTTAGGCTAAGAAAATTGATAAAGACTATTTCTTGTGAGGCCCGAAAAAGTTTTAGGATTCCTTCCTCTTTTCGGGCTTTCTTTTTGTTTCTTTCTTCTTTTTTTTAGCGTTTTCCTTTGCTATAATAACTAAGTTAGGAGTGAGAACGTGAGACAAGCAAACTATGATTGGAAGTTAAGTGATACGGAGCCTTCCGCATCCTTTCTCCAAATGATCGAAAAACAAGGTATCTCTCCTTTTATCGGCAAGTTGCTATGGCAACGCGGTTATCGAGAAGAAAAGGAATTACAACGATTTTTAAATCCAAAAGAACAATCTCTTTATGATCCTTACTTGATGCACGATATGGACAAAGCCATCAGTCGGATTCAAAAAGCTGTGATCGAGGGAGAAAAAATCTTGGTTTACGGCGACTATGATGCAGACGGAATCACTAGCACGACAGTGATGAAAGAGACATTAGAATTATTAGGGGCCGATGTCGAAACGTTTTTACCCAATCGTTTTCTCCATGGATACGGTCCAAATCCTACTGTATACAAAGAAAAAATCGAAGCAGGAGTCCAATTGATCGTCACTGTCGATAATGGCGTAGCAGGGAATGAGGCTGTTTCCTATGCACAGGAAGCTGGGGTGGATGTGATCATTACAGACCATCACGAGTTACCTGATCATTTACCAGAGGCCTATGCCATCGTGCATCCCCGTCATCCAGAAGGAAATTATCCTTTTCCGGATCTTGCTGGAGTAGGTGTAGCTTTTAAAGTGGCCACTGCTCTACTAGAAGAACCTCCGGCTGAATTCTTAGATTTAGTTGCTATCGGTACGATTGCCGATCTGGTTTCGCTGACGGATGAAAACCGTGTGCTAGTTTCTCTAGGTTTGGATGCTATCAAGTACTCTGAACGCATCGGATTACAAGCACTTTTCTCAGAAAGTGGCGTGAAGGCGAAAGAGGCAGATGAAACAATGATCGGTTTTTCGATTGCACCTCGATTGAATGCCATCGGTCGTATGGGTGATCCAAATCCAGCTGTGGAATTATTGGCTACTTTTGATGAAGAAGATGCAGCGAGACAAGCCAAGAAACTAAATGAAATCAATGATCAAAGAAAAAAAATAGTGGATGACATCGCTCAGGAAGCACTAGGGATGATCGACGAAACGAATCAGATCCATTTACTTGCACACCCTGGCTGGCATGAAGGTGTTTTGGGGATTGTAGCTGGTAAAATCATGAACCAAACAGGCAAACCAACTATTGTTCTGGGTATAAAAGAAGATGGAACAGCTAAAGGGTCTGGTCGCAGTGTTGACGCGCTGAATCTATATGAAATGTTGGATAAGATGCGTGATTTATTTACATTCTTCGGAGGGCACCATGCAGCTGTCGGTCTAACGATGCCAAAAGAAAATATCTCAGCTTTACAAGAACGCATGAATCATTATGTTGTAGAACAAGGAATCGATTTAACTAAGGGTCCTGCTTTAAGGATTGATGAAATCTTGACACCAAAGGATGCAACAGTAGAGTTGATCGATGCCTTGAAGTTACTCGCACCATTTGGAACGGATAATCCGGTTCCGCAGTTTCTATTCCGTCAGACTTCAGCTGAAAATGTAAAAAGGATCGGTACAGCGCAACAACATTTAAAATTAACGTTAGTAGACGATGGTGCACAATTGGATGCTGTTGCCTTCGGATTTGGTAGTGAAGAAAACGAACTATTGAATAACTCCATTGATGTGGTGGGGAAACTTTCAGTCAATGAATGGAATGGCCGCAAGAAACCGCAGTTGATGGTGACGGATTTTGGCGTCAATGGTTTCCAGATATTCGATTGGCGTTCAAAACGGTATAGAACCCTAACCGAATTCAAAGAAGATATCTTTTACTTGGCTTTTGAAAAAAATTCTCTTAAAGAGTTGAACAAGGAAATAAGAGAGAAGATCATACTCTTTGAAAGCCTTGAAAAGACGAAAGAGTTAATTGAAGGAAAAAATTACCACGCATTGCTGCTCGTTGATTGTCCCACTGATCTCCTTGTTTTGGAAGAAATCCTTACGTTTGGTTCATTTGATCGAATGTATTTATTAGGGGTTTCCCATGATGAAGCGTATTTAAATGGTGTCGGTACAAGAGAACAGTATGCGAAATTGTTCAAATTGATCCATACGCAAGATAAAATCGATATCCGTTATAAGTTAGAAGCAATTTCAACCTATTTGAAAATACCACAAAAATTATTAATTTTTATGATTCAGGTGTTTTTTGAGTTGAAATTTGTTACAATAGAAAATGGCGTTTTACAAAAAGTCGAAAAACCTGAAAGTCATCCATTGACTGAAAGTCCGCTTTATCAGCGGCGACTTAAGAAGATCAAAGTGGAGGAATTTTTACTATTGAGTGATATTCCAACTATTAAAAAAAGGTTAACAACCTAGGAGGAAACAAAGAGTGGATTTAAAAGATTATATTGCAAGCATTCCTGATTACCCATCAAAAGGAATCATTTTTCGGGATATCTCCCCACTTATGGCAGATGGAGATGCCTACCGCGAGGCCACAAAACAAATCGTGGACTATGCAAAAGAAAAACGAATTGACATGGTAGTTGGACCTGAAGCTCGCGGATTTATCGTTGGTTGTCCGGTAGCCTATGAAATGGGCGTTGGTTTTGCTCCAGTACGTAAGAAAGGCAAACTTCCTCGTGAAACGATCGAAGTAACTTACGGTCTTGAATACGGTACAGATACATTGACGCTCCACAAAGATGCAATCAAACCAGGGCAACGCGTATTGATCTGCGATGATCTACTAGCGACAGGTGGTACGATCAAAGCAACGATCGACTTAGTGGAAGAACTAGGTGGTGTTGTAGTTGGCTGTGCATTCTTGATCGAATTGATGGAACTAAAAGGCCGCGAAAAAATCGAAGGCTATGACATGATCACATTGATGGAATACTAATCTGATCGATCATTTCATGGCTCATGAGAAGGCATTATTTCTTTATTTGACCTTTAAGATAGCTTATCCTGAATAGGATAAAAACAATGCTCTCTGAAATAAGTTAGATCGTCTGAAAATAGGTTGTGCTATTTTTAGACAGTCTGGCTTATTTTTTTTGATGATCAATAAGGATCGCAGTCTTTATTTCAGATAAAACCATGAAAATAAAGGATTTTAGTAATTCATTGCTTGTAGATTCATTTACGTAGCAACACTTATAGAAATCAAAATAGCAAGTGAAACAGTGCTTGTTTTTTCCCAGAAAATAATCTAAATTTAAAGAGAAGTGTATGGCTCTGATCATGAATGGAAACTAAGGTGAATCAGGGGCTATGTAAAGGTCGGGATGTTTCTAAACCCATATCAATGAAAATAAAATCTAGATAATGAAAGGAGACTCTATGAAAAGATCGAATTCCAAATCTATAATAGCCATATTCGTTGGTTTGTTCCTTTTGATAGGAGTGATAGAATTTGTGTTTAAAAGAAATCATTCATTTATCCTTTATACTAGTTATTTTGAGTATTGGCTAGGCTTTACCGCTATGAATGCTCTGCCTATCGGTAAAGGCTGGGAAAAGTTGAGATATGTCATTTTAGTCTTCTTAAGTTTTTATCTGCCGTTAAAGATAGGCAGTTTTTTAAATATTACTGGATTAACGATCACGTTGAATGTGTATCTGGTTGTTTTGGGAATCGTGCTTTTGGTATTTGGTGGCCTATTTTTTCAGCGTAGAATGCATAGAGCCAGTTGACGCTATTTCATAGTATTGGTAGGTATATATAGAAGTAGCTTCGGATATGTACAGCTTCATAAAGACGTAAAAGATACTATGAAAAGAGATCGTGCATGGGAAAACAGATTCGAGTAAAGTAACGTGAAAGTAAATTCACTTAATATGTAAACAGGAAATGAATCCATGTCTAAGTGTTAAAAAAGGATCTCACGAAACAGCTAAAATGACTGTTTCGTGAGATCCTTTTTTTCTCTGCGATGCAAAGAGAAGACCTGATAATACAAGAGACTTTCCTAAAAGAATAAGCCTACTTGGTTCATTAGGAGTGTCTGGAACTGTAGTAGGATTCTTGATAAAAGGGATCATCATGATGCCGACGTCGTTCAGACTGACGGTATTTCTTTTCATCCCACAACATGAACCACAAAGCAAACAACGGAACAAACACTAAAAGTGCTGGTCGAATACCAAAGTTACCAATAACAATACCTAAGAATAATACCATTAATACCAAGCCAAGACGTCTCATTGATTTCATGATTTCTCACCTCATTATTTTATGCGAACAAAAGTTCGTATTTATAGTATACGAACTTTTGTTCGATTTGTAAAGAGGGAAGTTGAAAAAATGAGCTACACCTTTTTACGGCACAGCTCATTGCTTTTATCTATTTCGAAAATTCATAGCATTCTAGTAAATATGACTGCGGTAAAGACCTACTACGCGGCCGAGAATGGACACTTGATCCAAAATGATCGGTTCTAACAAATCATTTTCTGGCTGTAGTCGGAAGTGGTCTTTTTCCTTGTAGAATCGTTTGCAGGTTGCTTCATCTTCTGCTGTCATGGCAATGACGATATCACCGTTTTGTGCAGTTTCTTGTTTACGGACGATCACGTTGTCTCCGTCTAAAATGCCTGCATTGATCATACTTTCGCCACGGATCTTTAACATGAACAAACTTCCTTCTTCAGAAGAAAGATTAGGCGGTACAGGGAAAAAATCCGAAGCATCTTCGACTGCTAAAATCGGCTCCCCAGCAGTAACCACCCCAAGTACGGGAATCGTGGAAGGTCGAACCCCGATTTTTGCCAATCCTTGTTTTGTCAATTCGATTGCACGAGGTTTTGTTGGGTCTCTTTGGATAAAGCCTTTTTTTTCAAGCCTTGCTAAATGGCCATGTACAGTAGAGGTAGAAGAAAGCTGAACGGCTTCCCCGATCTCTCTTACAGTTGGTGGGTAACCTTTTCGAGACACTTGTTCATGGATATATCGTAAGACTTCGATTTGTCTAGTTTCAGTTTGTCGGGCCACAAGGTACACCTTCTTTCAATTAATAACTAAATCATATCATATAAAAGGTCTTGTTTCAAACAAATGTTCGTATTTATATTAGTTTATCTAGTTGTTTTTTTTCCGTTTTTTATATAATATGAAGTAGAGTAAAAGGAGGTCTCCATATGCTATCACCCGAAAAAATCGAGCGAATCAACGAATTGGCTCGGATAAAGAAAGAAAAAGGCTTATCAGAAGCGGAAAAAAAAGAACAATTAGAGTTAAGAGAAGAGTATTTAAATGCCTTTCGCTCGGGAATGAGACATCATATTGAAGGAATGAAAATCGTCGATCCTGAAGGAAATGATGTCACACCAGATAAATTAAAAGAAATCCAGAAGAAAAAAGGCTTACACAACCGGAAAAACAACTTTTAGTAAAAAATACTAAAAATCATTGCTTTTTCTAGTGGTATCTTATAAAATGGTATGTGAGTAATAAAGGTAAAAAAAACCTAAATTAATAGGAGGGGTTATTTTGTTTGACAAAATCGACCAACTTGGCGTAAACACGATTCGTACATTAAGTATTGAAGCAGTTCAAAAGGCAAATTCTGGACATCCGGGGCTACCGATGGGGGCAGCACCAATGGCGTATGCACTATGGACAAAACATTTGAAAGTAAATCCGACTACTTCTAAAAACTGGGCGGATCGTGATCGATTCGTATTATCAGCTGGTCATGGTTCTGCGATGTTGTATAGCTTATTGCATCTGGCTGGTTATCAAGTTTCGATTGATGATTTAAAACAATTTCGTCAATGGGATTCAAAAACACCAGGACATCCTGAAGTGAACCATACAGACGGTGTCGAAGCAACTACTGGTCCATTAGGTCAAGGTATTGCGATGGCTGTAGGGATGGCAATGGCAGAAGCACACTTAGCAGCAACATATAACAGAGAAAACTTCAACATCGTGGATCATCACACCTACGCTATCTGTGGTGACGGCGATTTGATGGAGGGCGTTTCTCAAGAAGCTAGCTCAATGGCTGGTCACATGAAACTAGGAAAATTGATTGTTTTGTATGATTCAAATGATATTTCTTTAGATGGCCCAACGTCAAAAGCTTTCACGGAAAATGTAGGGGCTCGCTATGAAGCATATGGCTGGCAACATATTTTAGTCAAAGATGGCAATGATCTTGAAGCAATCTCTAAAGCAATCGAAGCTGCTAAAGCAGAGACAGACAAACCGACATTGATCGAAGTAAAAACAGTGATCGGGTATGGATCTCCGAAAGAAGGTACTTCAGCAGTTCACGGAGCGCCAATCGGTGATGAAGGAATCAAGATGGCAAAAGGCGTCTATGGTTGGGAATATCCAGACTTTACAGTTCCTGAAGAAGTAGCTGCTCGTTTCCACCAAACAATGGTGGAGGAAGGCCAAAAAGCAGAAGCTGCTTGGCATGAAATGTTCAAGAACTATAAACATGCGTACCCTGAATTAGCGCAACAATTTGAAGATGCGTTTGCTGGGAAGTTGCCTGAAAACTGGGATGCTGACTTACCATCTTATGATGAAGGTAGCAGTCAAGCAAGTCGTGTATCAAGTAAAGAAGTGATCCAAGAGCTTTCTAAAGCAGTACCAAGCTTCTGGGGCGGTTCTGCTGATCTATCTGGTTCAAACAATACGATGGTCGCAGCAGACAAAGATTTCACTCCTGAACACTATGAAGGACGTAACATTTGGTTTGGTGTACGTGAATTTGCAATGGCATCAGCGATGAATGGTATCCAATTACATGGAGGCACACGTATCTATGGTGGTACATTCTTCGTATTCGTTGATTACTTGCGTCCAGCCGTTCGTTTAGCAGCTATCCAGAATACACCGGTAATTTATGTGTTGACACATGATTCAGTTGCTGTTGGTGAAGATGGACCAACCCACGAACCAATCGAACAATTGGCATCTGTAAGATGTATGCCAGGGGTTCACGTGATTCGCCCAGCTGATGGAAATGAAACTCGTGCAGCTTGGAAAGTCGCAATGGAATCAACGGATACACCAACGATCTTAGTATTGAGTCGTCAAAACTTACCTGTACTTCCAACGACAAAAGAAGTTGCGGATACAATGGTGAAAAAAGGTGCATACGTGTTATCACCAGCAAAAGGAGAAACCCCTGAAGGTATCTTGATTGCTACTGGTTCCGAAGTAGATTTGGCTGTAAAAGCACAAAAAGAACTTGCTGATGCTGGCAAAGATGTTTCTGTTGTTTCAATGCCAAGTTTTGATCTTTTTGAAAAACAATCAGCGGAATACAAAGAAAGCGTCTTGCCAAAAAATGTCAAGAAACGCGTAGCAATTGAAGCTGCTGCTTCCTTTGGTTGGGAACGTTATGTCGGCACAGAAGGAACAACGATCACGATCGATCATTTTGGTGCGTCTGCTCCAGGAAATAAAATTCTTGAAGAATTTGGCTTCACTGTTGAAAATGTCGTTCGTACATTTGAACAATTATAAAAAATACTGTCATATATTTGGCTCAAAAATAATCCGTGTTTGAATCCTCTATTTTCTAATGTGTTTTAGAATGATGAGTTGACGTCCAAACACTGAGAAAAAACTATCGACCGAGATTCTGCACAAATCCTCGGTCGATAGTTTTGTGTTCATAAGGAAAGAGTCATCAATGTAGTTCTTGTGTGCGAGTAGATGATCAGCAAGGGTGGCTCGTGTGAGAATCAAGAAATGGTGAAAACGGCATGATTGGAGATGGCAAAAAACAGGAAAACTTTGTTCATCAAGGGAGCCGAATACTAGAAAACTTGACAAATGCTTCAAATTAGATTAAGTTGTTTCTTATCGCATCAACAGAAGGTGTTCGGTATTCTGTTTTACGATCGATTTATATTACGGAATATTTCGCTAATGTTACTTAAAGATTACAAAAAGTAAATTTATTAAGATTAGTTTGAGTTTCCTGAAATTTAAAAGTATAATTTAATTAATTAAGTTTGTTTAAAGATAGAAAATTTTATTTAGAGTTTTTTATTTTTTTGAGGAGGAATTCGAATGCAAGAGCTGAAAACCCGCAGTGCCCGACACCAGAAAAGTAAAAGAACTTTGGTGATCAATAAAAAGGCAATTGCTCCTTTAGTAGGAACAACATTGCTCGTTGGGCCAATGATGGTTACAGCAGCACCACAACATGTACGTGCAGACGAACAAGCGCCGCAAAATACAACTGATCCTCAAGCGTTTATCAATCAAATTGGTTGGTCTGCTTCAGAAGTGGCTGCAAGTAATGACTTGTACGCTTCTGTAATGATAGCCCAAGCATTATTGGAAAGTGCTTATGGAACTTCAGGATTATCCAGTGCTCCGAATTATAATCTATTCGGTGTAAAAGGTAGTTATGGTGGGCAGGTTGTTTATATGGCTACGCAAGAATATATTGATGGACAATGGGTAACGATGAATGAACCTTTCCGCAAGTATTCTTCTTATTGGGAGTCTTTCCAAGATCATGCGAATGTTTTACGTTCGACTAGTTTTTCAACTGGCGATTATCATTATTCTGGCGTATGGAAAAGCAATACGACTAGTTTCTATGATGCGACTGCCTATTTGACAGGTAGATACGCGACTGATCCTGATTATGGTACAAAATTGAACTCATTGATTAATACGTATAATTTAACTCGTTTTGATACACCATCTACTGGATCAACATCGTCTTCAACAAGTACTACGACGACAACAAGTACAACCACAACGACGACAACGAGTAGCAAATCAACTGCATCTTCTGGTGGTACTTATACGGTCGTTTCAGGGGATACTTTATGGGATATCGCCCAAAAGTACGGAATGTCTGTTGACGATCTAATGGCCAAAAATGGAATGTCGATGTCCAACTATTCTTTACTAGTCGGTCAAGAGTTGAATGTGTAGCTTTACTTATTATTTATAAGCAAAGAAATATCTAAAATGATATTTCTTTGCTTTTTTGTATTATAATAGGAAAGACGAATTATTCGCCAGAAGCTTCTGATTTGTATTATGATAAAGAAGAAGACGAGATGAGGAGGAATATACACATGACACAATTATATCATTCAATTACAGAGTTGATTGGGAGAACCCCAATCGTCAAGCTAAACCACATGGTTCCTGAAGGGTCAGCAGAAGTTTATGTGAAACTTGAATTTTTTAATCCTGGCGGCAGTGTAAAAGACCGGATCGCATTAAGTATGATTGAAAAAGCAGAACAAGATGGAATACTGAAACCTGGAGATACGATCATTGAACCAACCTCAGGTAATACTGGTATTGGTTTAGCCATGGTAGGGGTAGCTAAAGGGTATAAAGTGATTATTGTCATGCCTGAAACGATGAGTATGGAACGTCGGTTATTGATGAAGGGCTATGGAGCAGAATTGATTTTGACTCCAGGATCAGAAGCAATCAGTGGGTCGATCAAAGAAGCAAAACGCTTAGCAGAAGAACACGGCTATTTCATGCCACTTCAATTTGAAAATCCAGCGAATCCAGCGATCCATGAAAAAACAACAGGACATGAAATCCAAGAAGCTTTTGGCGTCAATGGACTAGATGCGTTTGTAGCTGGGATCGGTACAGGTGGAACAATCACTGGGGCAGGTAGAGAGTTAAAACGAGTATATCCATCAATTGAAATCGTTGGAGTCGAACCTGCTGAATCTGCTATCTTAGAAGGGAAAGCAGCGGGACCACATAAAATCCAAGGAATCGGTACAGGTTTTGTTCCTGGTACACTAGATACCTCTGTTTATGATAAGGTGGTTGGCATCAAAGGTGACGAAGCAATGGAGACTGCGAGACGTGTTGGGAAAGAAGAAGGCATTTTAGTCGGGATTTCTTCTGGAGCAGCAATTGCAGCGGCACTCAAAGAAGCTGCACTTTTAGGAAAAGGCAAAAAAGTATTGGCTATCGTTCCTGATAATGGAGAACGTTATTTGTCTACACCGTTGTATCAAGAACTTTAATAAAAAAGATAGTTGATGATAAATAAGTGTTTAGGATAAAATAATAGAGTCAAAGGCGTAAAAAGAGGGATTCATTCTTGATTTACGCCTTTTTTCGCAATATTTTAATTATTTTGAAATTTCTTTTCACGAAAAGTAGATTTTAAAAAATAAAAATAGTATGATAAGACGAGAATAACAACTTTGGGGTGTTTAAAAAATGGAGAACAAAATAGTCGAAGAAGCAATTGGTAAGTTAAAAAAAGAAAATATACGAATTACACCTCAGCGGTACGCGGTGCTAGAATACCTGATCGAACATCATTCTCATCCAACAGCCGATGAGATTTATCGAGCTCTGGAGCATCGTTTTCCAAATATGAGTGTCGCAACTGTATATAACAATTTGAGATTGTTTACCTCAATCGGGTTCGTACAAGAGATGAAATATGGGGATGCATCTAGTCGATTCGATTTCAGTTCAAAACGTCATTATCATGTCATTTGTGAAAACTGCGGGAAAATCGTGGATTTCCATTATCCTGGCTTGGAAGATATCGAAATGGCGGCAAGTCGCTTAACTGACTTCGAAATCAAAGAACATCGTTTAGAATTATATGGTCTTTGCCCAGAATGCAAGGGGAAGTAGTTTTGGGTTGCTTAGGACAGTAAACAAATATGGATGAACCAAGTTAAAAAAGCTAGTTTGACAAAAAAGTCACTAGCTTTTTTTATTTTTTTCTTAATCATTCACAAACTAAAGGACGATTGTGTGTTTATTCACATAAGTAGAGCTATTAAATCAGTGTTTATCTAAAAGAATGCTTGCAATACAACAAGCTTATCCTTGTGAATTCACAAGCATTAAACTGTTGTATCCGTTTTATTTTTGATATAGTGAAGCTTGTCAAAGGACAAAACGTTAATCGGAGGGATTCACATATGAAAGTTGTAGTAATTGGCTGCACACATGCAGGAACAGCAGCCGTAAAAAGTATCTTAAAAAATCATCCAGAAGCAGATGTTACGGTATATGAGCGAAATGACAATGTTTCATTTTTATCCTGTGGGATCGCATTATATGTTGGTGGTGTAGTAAAAGACCCAGCCGGTTTATTCTATTCTAATCCTGAAGAGCTTCATTCTTTAGGGGCAACTGTAAAAATGGAACATGATGTCACTGATGTAGATACTGAAAATAAAAAAGTGACAGCGAAAGATTTGAATACGGGAGAAGTTGAAACCGTTTCTTACGATAAATTAGTCATGACTACAGGTTCATGGCCAATCATTCCACCAATCAAAGGAATCGAATCAGAAAACATTCTGTTATGTAAAAATTATAATCAAGCGAATGAGATCATTGCCAAGGCTGAAGAAGCAAAACGCGTAGTGATCGTAGGTGGAGGCTACATCGGGATCGAATTGGTCGAAGCATTTGTTGAATCAGGTAAACAAGTGACATTGATCGATGGACTTGATCGTATTCTTAACAAATACCTTGATAAACCATTCACAGATATCCTTGAAAAAGAACTTGTCGATCGAGGTGTCACATTAGCCTTGGGAGAAAATGTTTCTGAATTTATTGCAGATGACAACGGCAAAGTAAAACAAGTTGCAACACCAAAAGAAACATTTGATGCAGATATGGTTATTCTATGTGTTGGGTTTAGACCGAATACTACTCTGATCAAGGGTAAAGTAGATACATTGCCAAATGGTGCCATTAAAGTGAACGAGTACATGCAAACGAGTGACCCAGATATTTTTGCGGCTGGAGACTCTGCGGTAGTGAATTACAATCCAAGTGGAACACAAAACTATATTCCTCTTGCTACGAATGCAGTACGTCAAGGTTTGCTTGTAGGGAATAATCTAACGGAACATAAAATGGCTTATCGTGGTACACAAGGTACGTCAGGACTTTATCTATTTGGGTGGACGATTGGTTCAACCGGTGTGACAAAAGAAAGTGCACCTATGAATAATCTTGATGTAGAAGCAACTGTCTTTGAAGACAATTATCGTCCTGAGTTTATGCCAACGACTGAAAAAGTCATGATGGAATTAGTTTATGAAAAAGGAACGAACCGTATCGTTGGCGCTCAATTTATGTCTAAATACGATATTACGCAATCTGCGAATACGATGTCGTTAGCTGTTCAAAATAAAATGACCGTCGAAGATCTAGCACTTTCTGACTTTTTCTTCCAACCGCATTTTGATCGCCCTTGGAACTACTTGAACTTATTAGCTCAAGCAGCTCTTGGCGAAATTGAAACAGCACAATAGTTAGAAGGCACCTGTGTATTTTTTCGTTTTAGTTAATGATGAAGGGAGGCTAGGACAGAAGTGTTTAACTCCGAGAAATAAGAAGAAATTCACGAAAATTGCTTTTCAAATTTTTGTGAATTTCGGCTTATTTCCGAAGGAGTTGCTTCTGTTCCCACCGCTTATTCGTTTTTAAAGCATGAGATAAAAGTGTTTCTTACTTTTGTCCCATGCTCTTCTTTTTTTAAAATCAGGGGAGTGTGACGAATTAGTTGTTTTCTAAAGGATTTTCTGCCAAAATAAGTAGAGAAAGACAACTCATGGATAAACGAACATGGATCGTCAAGAATGATTGATGGGGAGGAATAGTAAGATGGAAAAAGAATATTTTGTACAACAAGAGGCATTTATGGAGGATTATCAACAATTAGCGGCGCAAAAAGATGTGACGATTGAGTCGCTAGCGGATAAGATAATCAACCAATTGAATCAGACACAAGAAGATTATTATGAGATGCCTGCAGAAGAAGCAAAGGATGGCGTATCTCACCGCTTCCCATTTTCTCGCCGTATCTATTCAGATGAAAATGATGGAACGTTGAACACAGAATATACTTACGAAGGCGAGCCCTATATTTTACAAACGGAAGATGATTTTTAAAAATAATGCTTTTAGCTATAGCTAAGCTAGGGAATCGATTGACCCATCTATTTCAAAAAAACTTTTGAAATAGATGGGTCAATTTTTATAGAAATCAGAACAACAAATCCATTTTATTTATTCCGAAAAGTGAAAAGGTGCAAAATAAAAACAAAAAAATTAAACACATTAACCAAGGGGATGGTCACTTGCTTCATTTAATTTTTTTACGTATACTGAGAATGAAGCGGAGGAAAAACCATGTTGAACTTAGAAAATTATTTAAAATCAGGTCAAACGATCATATCGAATTTATTGCTAAAAAATTATCATCGGATTGGACTCCAGTCAGAAGAATTTTTATTTATATTGCAGATACACATGGCACAGCTAGAAGGTGATTCATTTCCAGATCTGCAGATGATTGCTCTAAACATGGGTGTCAAGCAAGACCGTATTTATCAACTATTGAATCGATTAGTCAGCAATGGCTTTATAAATATCAAAACAGAAACGATCGATGGAAAGAAAGTGGATCGCTATGACCTTTATCCGATATATGATGTTCTGGGAGATTTTTTGGAAAAACAAAGTCGAAAACTAGAAGATATGAGTCAGGAGAAAGAAGTCCAGTCTGTCTACCAGATGTTTGAACAAGAGTTTGGGCGGCCTCTGTCTGCGATTGAATTTCAGCGGATCGGTCAATGGCTTGAAGAAGATCATTACCAACCGGAGATCATCAAACTAGCATTGCGTGAAGCTGTCTTGAACCAGGCGTACAGTTTCAATTATGTAGATCGGATTTTGTTGTCTTGGGAGCGTAAAAATCTCAAGACAAAACAGCAAGTAGAGGAAGATCAAAAAAGAAGAAAGCAACAGCTTTTGCAAAAAGAAGTGGACTCATCAAATCAACAAGAAGAGGAGCTTCCCAAAGTATCATTGAAAAACTGGTTGGAGGACTAATATGTTAAGTAAGCAGAAAACCATGGAAGCAATTGAAAAAATGTATCAGATGTTTCCTGAGGCTCATGGTGAATTACAACATAACAACCCTTATGAATTACTGATAGCAGTCATCTTGAGTGCCCAAGCCACTGATGTTTCTGTAAATAAAGCAACTCCTGCCCTGTTTGAGGCATTTCCTACGCCTGAAGACTTAGCGGCTGCTTCGGTTGAAGAAATCATTCCTAAAATCAAGACGATCGGCCTTTATCGAAACAAAGCAAAAAATATCAAAGCATGCGCACAACAACTGATCGAAAACTTTGGCGGTCAAGTGCCAACTACTAGAGAAGCATTGGTATCACTGCCTGGAGTAGGACGGAAAACAGCCAATGTTGTCCTTGGGGATGCATTCGGTATCCCAGCGATTGCTGTCGATACACATGTCGAACGAGTGTCAAAACGTCTGAGAATCTGTAAGTTGAACGCTTCGGTACTAGAAGTAGAAGAAACGCTCATGAGAAAAATACCAGAAGACTTGTGGGTGAAAACACACCATACCTTGATTTTTTTTGGCAGGTATCATTGTACGGCAAGAAACCCGCGTTGTGAAGTATGTCCGCTACTGGATATGTGCCAAGAAGGTAAAAATAGGATGAAGTTGCATAATAAAGCTAAGTCATGAAGATCGAACGATAAAAATCGAAGGAATGTGGGGCAAATCTAACAATCAGGTTTGCTACAGACTCTCGAATAAACGGCGGGAGCAGAAGCAACTCCTTCGGAAATAAGCCGAAATTCACAAAAATTTGAAAAGCAATTTTCGTTCATTTTTTCTTATTTCTCGGAGTTAAACACTTCTGTCCCAGCCTCTCTCAAATAAACGGCGTCCAAAAGTCAGGGTTTTCGGGAATATCAAAAAAAGAGGTTGGGACAAAAGTAAGAAACACTTCTGTCTCAACCTCTTTTTTTCTCCAATTTCTCAAATCGAAACGACTTTTGTCTCGACCTCATTCGATTTGCATAAACAGTAGCAACAGACTTATTGAAACCATGTTGTCTGCTTACCTTATATGTAGAGCAAAATCCAGGGATTCGCATTGTTTTTTGCGAATCCCTGGATTTTATTAAGCATATCATCCAGCTGAACTGCCACTAGCTTGTGATTCATTCGCATTACTTGACGGCGTCGTTGGCTCAGAGGACTCTTGTGGTGCCGATGAGCTAGATGCCGGCGGAGTGCTGCTTGATGATGAAGGTGCAGTACTTGATGATGTTTCACTACTACTTGATGACTCAGAACTCTGACTAGATGTCGTGCTTTCTGTTGAACTTTGAGTCGTAGTACTTTCAGTAGTAGAAGATGTTGAACTTTCTGGTATTGTAACAGTCGAAGATGGAACTGTACTTGACGGTGTGGTTCTTCTTTGCGTATTGTTCACTTGATCTCGATAGTATAACTCGCCACCATAGCGAACAAGTCCACTTGGCATTTCCCAATCTTCATTTGTCACATTTGCCGATACATATTTCATCAATTCTCTATAAACATCTGAAGCTACATGAGAAGATTCGGATGTTACAGGCGTTAGCTTCTCGTTGTATCCAGTCCAAACAGAAATCGCATAATTTGGTGTGTAGCCGGCAAATAAAATATCAGGATACACGCCACTCGAAAGACCTATTTTTGCATATTCCTCATCGGTATAGTTAGATGTCCCAGTTTTTCCAGCTTGGAAAAGTCCAGGGATGAGTGCATTCGATCCAGTTCCTTGTGTAATCGTATCTTTTAGGATATCAGTGACCATATAGGCTGTTTCTGGTGACATGGCAGTTTTTCCTTCAGGTTCATACGTTTGTTCAGTACCATCTTGGAAGACGATCTTATTGACATATTGTGGTTTATAATAGGTTCCGCCGTTGGCAAAAGCAGCGTAGGCAGCAGCCATTTTCAGTGATGATGCACCATATTTTGTCCCATCTTGTTTTTCTGTGTTACTTGAGATTGCATTTGACTGATGGATCGTACTGTACTCGATGCCCAGATCCTTCAAGAATGAGCTTACTTTATCAGAGCCGACTTCATTAAATAGTTTTACGGCAGGAACGTTTCTAGAAAGATATAATGCTTGTCTTAATGTGATTGTACCTAGATAGCTGTTATCCCAGTTACCAACAGGAGTCGAAGTTCCTTCGTAGTTATAAGGAGCGTCAGTAATCATTTTTCCAGTTGAGTATTTTAAATACTCGAATGCAGGGCCGTAATCAGTGACAGGTTTCATTGTAGAACCGAAATCGCGTGAAGTATTCACTGCTAGATTCATTCCAAGAGTCACGTCATCTGCAACATGGCGGCCACCGATCTGTGCTTTCACTTCTCCGGTTTTGGTATCGATCAGTGTCGATGCAACTTGCATTTTGTCGTCCGGGTAATTGACGTATTCATCCGTATTCACAATGTTATAAAGTTGTTTTTGTGCATCTAAATCTAAATTCGTATAGATATCTAGACCGTCAGTATAGACATTCTTATCCGTTTTTTCTTGGACCTCATTAATGACTTCTTTTACGTAGTTATCAACGATTTTTGAATTATCTGCCTCTTTTTTCAATTCTTGGAGACCTTCATTTATCGGTGTATTGACCGCATTGTCATAATCGGTTTGAGAAATCTTGTCATTTTGCAACATCGTGTACAAAACAGTATCACGACGCTTCTTTGCTTGCTCAGGATACTGATAAGGGTCATAAGCAGATGGTGCTTGCGGCATTCCAGCCAATAATGCAGTTTGTGGCAAAGATAAATCGCCTAGCTTCTTACCAAAATACATCTCTGAAGCAGTTTCCATGCCGTATAGTCCATTTGACATATATACTTTGTTCACATAATAAGTCAATATTTCTTGTTTTGATTTTTTCTGTTCTAACCTCACAGCCATCCAAGCTTCTTGTGCTTTTCTTTTTAATGTTTGGTCAGAAGCGTTTGTCGAGAAGTAAGAAAGTTTGATCAATTGTTGTGTCAAAGTACTACCTCCTTGCAGTCCGCCAGAAGTAAAGTTTGAGACAGCAGAACCAATGATCCGTACAGGGTCGATCCCGATATGTTTATAAAATCTTCGGTCTTCGACAGAAACGATTGCATTTTCTAGCGTCTTTGGTAATTCATTTGCAGAAATCTTTTCGCGTTTTTCTGCACCTAGGTCTTCGAACAGTTCACCATCTTGGGTATAAAGTTTAGAAGAGACGGTGGCGTCTAACGCATTGTCAGTCAATGCAGGTGCATCCTTTGCGTAGAACCAGAAAAGTCCGACTCCCGCTAAAAATGCTACGCATACTAGTGACAGCACGATCAGAAAGATTCGTGCAATCAGGCTTTTCGTATTTTTCCTAGGTTTTTTTCCAGACTTCTTCGGTCCTTTTTTAGAAGAAGGGGTATTGCTACGTCTGGAAGTTCTAGTTTGTTCATTTGCCATTCTTGTGTTCTCCTTCAATAGTTAGTGTTGAGAGATACTGATCGACTGCATCTAAATAAGGGATACGTGGCGAAAAGCCAGTTTGGATCTCGATCCCCACATTTTCTATCAAAGAGAGCGGCAGAGATTTCCTACCGTTTTCCTTTTGAGCATGCCAATAGTCGATCAGGTGTGTACTATTTAAATAAAAGCAGCGCTTCAAAGATGAAAACCATAATAAGACAAAACAAATCCCATTTTGTTGCAGACAAGCTTCCATATGGCTGATTTGATGCGCATGAAAGTTTTTAAATGGAAAAGAAGTTTTATTCTTCGTTTCTTTTGCTTCAAAATCCAAATAGAAACCTCGATATACACCGTTATAATCTGTTGTGGAAGCTTGGGTGAAATATGCTTCCTTAATAACAGCGGCGCTACGTCGAGGATAATCTACTTTAACGATTTGTATTGGTGTTGGTTTTTTATGGATAACAGCTATTTGGCGTGCAAGGTAATACTCATTACTTTCGTTGATTGCTTCTTCAAAACGCATACCTCGATTGCCGAATTCTATCGGTGCTTTTCTTTTTTCTTGAATTTTCTCTTCTAAAGAGGCATTCTTATGGTATGGTTGGCCATTCGGATAGCGTAAAACCATTTTAATCACACTCCTAGGCCATATTATAGCAAAAAAGGCGAGAGAAAGAAAAGGAAACTGAGATGGATAGTGTAAAAGTCATTTACTTTTCGGGATATCGGAGTTTTGAACTTGGTGTATTTAAAGAAAATGATCCCAAAGTAGCAGTTATTAAAAAAGTCTTAAAAAGAGAGATCCAGCAATTAGCAGAAGAAGGCTTGGAATGGATCATTGTAAGTGGGAACCTTGGTGTGGAATTGTGGGCAACGGAGATCGTAGCAGAATTGAAACTTGATTACCCCGAGTTGCATCTAGGGATCATTTATCCTTTCATGGCATTCGGTAGCAATTGGAATGAAAACAATCAAGAGAAGAAAAGACTAGCAGAACAACTTTCTGACTATGTTGAAGCTGTAAGTCATCAGCCCTATCAGTCGCCAAGTCAATTAAGAAATCACACCCGTTTTCTCCTTGAACACACAGATGGTTGTCTATTGATTTATGACGAAGAATTTCCTGGGAAAACCCAGTATTTTTTAAGGGATGCAGAAAAATATCAAGAAGAACATCCCTATGAAATTCGTTTGATCAGTATGGACGATTTACAAAATTTCAGTGAATAAATGAGATAGTGTTTGATTTATCAATATTTTTCCGATACAATGAGAAAGTAGAAATGTTATTATGTAAATGAGAACTAGAGGTGTAAATATGGCGAACTTGGTTTATAGTCCTAAAGACATTTTACAACAAGAATTTAAAACAAAAATGCGTGGATATGACCCCATTGAAGTCGATGAATTCTTAGACAATATTATCAAAGATTATGAAACTTACAGCAAAGAACTCCTTGCTTTACAAGAAGAAAACGATAAGTTGAGCGCAAAAATCGCTCAATTATCAAAAACTCAAGGAGCTGCTCCAACACGGGTGCAACAAACTGAAACACCTAAGAGCACAGCAGTAACGAATTTCGATATCTTGAAACGTTTGTCAAATCTTGAACGTGAAGTTTTTGGAAAAAAATTGGATCAACAAGCAGCAGTAAAAGTTTCCCAACCAAATCCAAATAACTACACAAATGTAAGTGATGACGATGATAATGAAAAAACTCGTCAATTCTAACAAATGAACGATCTTTGCGGTTTTCGGGTAATCGCGGTCTGACTTGATCAGGCTGAGGAAAGTCCATGCTCGCACAGACTGTGATGTCTGTAGTGTTCGTGCTTAGCGAAAAAATAAGCTAAGGTACTCTTTCGGGAGTAACGGCAGGAAAACGGGCTAAGGTCATATGACTATGCTTTAGTATCCTTGAAAGTGCCACAGTGACGAAGCGAATAGGGAAACTTATTCGGTGGAACGCGGTAAACCCCTCGAGCGAGCAACCCAAACAACGGTAGGGGCGCTTTTTGTCGGGGAATTAAGAACGAGACAAAAGGGCAGGTTAACTGCAGATAGATGGTTACCACGTTCTCCTTTCTTCCCTGAAAAGGAGGACGTACAAAACATGGCTTACAGAAAACCGCAATAAAACAGGGAATACCTTCCAACCATGTTGTGAAGGTTTTTTTAACATTTGAGATTAAACTTTCGTTTTGATTTTTCAAAAGCTGGACGAATCGTTCAGCTTTTCTTATAAATAAGGAGAATGATATGGACATTAATAGAGAATTTAATCTTGTGGCGACGGCTGCAAGCGGCCTAGAAGCATTGGTCGGAAAAGAGTTACGTGATTTGGGAATCGAGTGCGAAGTCGAAAATGGGAGAGCCAGATTCAAAGGAACGATGGAAACGATCGCGACAGCCAATTTGTGGTTGAGAACTGCGGATAGAGTAAAAATCGTTGTTGGTGAGTTTGATGCGTTTACTTTTGATGAATTGTTCGAGAATGTGAAAGCTTTACCATGGGAAGACTTTCTTCCACTAGATGCCGAATTCCCAGTGGCGGGCAAATCGATCAAATCGAAGCTTTACAGTACCCCCGATTGTCAGGCAATCACTAAGAAAGCCATCGTTGATCGTCTACGTACGTACTATCATCGACCAGCTTCAGTGCCATTAACGGAAACAGGTGCGCATTTTCAATTAGAGGTTGCGTTGTTGAAAGACCATGTGATGATTACTTTAGATACGACTGGACCAAGCTTGTTTAAAAGAGGCTATCGTTTGGAAAAAGGTGGCGCGCCGTTAAAAGAAAATATGGCAGCTGCCCTAGTGATGCTGACGAATTGGAGAAAAGACCGTCCATTTTATGATCCCGTTTGTGGTTCTGGAACGATTTGTATCGAAGCAGCATTGATCGGTCACAATATCGCACCTGGATTCAACCGAGAATTTGCCTGTGAATCATGGGATTGGTTCAGCAAAGAAGTAATGAAAAATGTACGAGCTGCAGCAGAAGAAAAAGCAGATTATGACATCGAACTAGATATCACTGGCTCAGATATCAATGGCCGAATGATCGAAATTGCTCAGGCAAATGCTGAAGAGATCGGTTTAGGGGATTCAATTACCTTCAAACAGCGAGCAGTGAAGGATTTTAAGACTGAAAAAGAATATGGCGTGATCGTTGCAAATCCTCCGTACGGGGAACGTCTTGGAGAAGAAGAAACAGTTAGACGTTTGTATGAAGAAATGGGCGATGTTTTCCGACCACTCAAAACATGGAGCAAGTATATTTTGACAAGTGATCTTGCCTTTGAAGAATATTACGGACAAAAAGCAACAAAAAAACGTAAATTATATAATGGTGCTTTGCGTACGGATCTATTTCAATATTGGGGAACGCGTCCTCCAAGAAAAAGTAAAGAAGCGTAAAAAATAAAAATGGATGTTTGGAGGAATTAGTAATGAAGGAAAAGGAATTGCTACAAGAACTAAAAGAAATCAATCTACTGCAACAAGCCTTAGGGATTTTGGATTGGGATATCCAAACAGGGATGCCTGAAAAGGCAAGTAATGAGCGAAGTGAAGTAAATAGCTATCTCTATAGTATTTATTTCTCAAAAAAAATCGGTCCTAAAATCAAAGAAGCCATTCATTACTTTTCTGAACATCCTGATGAATTGTCTGAAACAGGAAAAGTCATCTTTGAAAAAGTGAAAGAAGACTATGAGTTAGAATATAAAGTGCCAGAAGAACTGATGACGGCATTAACTGCTGCAACTTCTAGCGCTCAAGTTCAATGGCAAAAATCTCGTGAATCGAAAAAATTTACGGATTTCCAACCAGCGCTAACAAAGAATATCGAATTGACAAAAGAATTGATTCCTTATTGGAAAAAAGACGAAGCAACGGACTATGACGTTTTGTTGAATCAATATGAACCAGGGATGACCGTTGAGATCTTAGATCGGGTATTTGATCAGTTAAAAGCGGGAATCCTCAAGATTCGTCAAACCATAAACGAAAAAGGACAAGAACCACGAACGGATTTCCTTACGCGTAAAATGACAAAGGCACAACAAGAAAAATTCGTAGTCGGTGTCATTGAGCAATTAGGCTATGATTTTTCAAGAGGCCGTTTAGATGATACGATCCATCCTTTTATGCTTGGTATCAATCATAATGATGCACGGATCACTACACGTTGGAATGAGCATGATTTCAAAATGGCAGTTTTTGGTGTGATCCACGAAGCTGGTCATGGGATGTATGAACAGGATATCGATGAAAAATATGCATATACGCCAATTTATCAAGGTACATCTATGGGAATCCACGAGTCACAATCCCTTTTCAATGAAATCATTATTGGAAGCAACCGCAATTTCTGGGAGAAACAGTATCCATTTTTCCAAGAATGTGCAGAAGGTACATTTGATGATATCTCCTTTGATGATTTTTACCGATCATTGAAAAAAACACAATCTAGTTTAATACGGATCGAAGCAGATAGCTTAACTTATCCGTTGCATATCATTATTCGTTATGAAATCGAGAAAATGATCTTTAATGAAGGGGTAGCCATTGAAGAATTACCAGAAATTTGGAATGATAAATATGAAGAATATCTGGGTGTTCGTCCTGAAAATGATGTAGAGGGTATCTTACAGGATGTCCATTGGTCAGGGGCTAGTTTTGGCTACTTCCCATCTTATGCATTAGGCTATATGTATGCAGCACAATTGCTACATGCAATGGAAAAAGAACAATCAATTGATGAAATCTTAGCTTCAGATGATTATTCACCGATCAAAGAATGGATGAAAGAGCATATCCATCAATACGGTGCGTCACGTAAACCAACTCAATTGATCCAGGATGCTACAAATGAAGGATTGAATCCTCAATATTTGATCGATTACATGGAAAAAATTTATTTTTCTGTCTACCAAGTCGATTAAAAACAAGGAGAAGTATCGTTTATGGAAAAACTAGCTCAAATTGCTGAATATAGTATGAATCAGTTGGCAAATGATCAGACGGGTCATGGAAGTGACCACACGAAACGGGTGGTCAAGTTAGCTAAAAAGATCCTAGTGACTGAACCTCAAGCTGATCCATTTATCACGCTTGCTTCTGCTTATCTGCATGATACGATCGATGATAAAGTTGTTCAAGATGAACAAGTGGCGAAACAAGAATTAAAACATTTTCTAATAGCAATCGATTTAAAAAAAGAAACGATTGATGCAATTTTCTTCATCATTGAAAATATGTCTTTTTCAAAAGGGATATCTGAACAGGCGCCAGTGCTATCACTAGAAGGTCAAATCGTTCAGGATGCAGATCGGATCGAGGCATTAGGAGCGATCGGCATTTTGCGAACAGCCTATTTTGGTGGAGGACATGGCCACCCGATTTTTGATCCAAAAATCCAGCCGACAAATTATACCAATAAAGCCGACTACCGTAAGGGATCAACTGTTATCAATCACTTTTACGAAAAGCTCTTCTTATTACCAGATTTGATGAATACAGCATATGGCAAAGAAGAAGCGAAGCGCCGAGAACGTTTTATGCGTGATTTCTTAGTCGAATTTTTTAATGAGTGGGGCATTGATGATCCGGATTTTACACCGGATAATTGGGTAAAAAAGTCATACTGATGAAGAGCATGTCAAAAAAAGCCGAAACAAACCTCGGCTTTCAACTTTGTTTTTAGAATTATCTTGCTGGTTGCCAGTATAATTGTGAAAGCTATTTGAATCTTGGACAACGATGCTGATACACAAGAAACAAGATGGATTTTACGGACACGACATTTCAAATGGTTGAGTATTTTTTTCAAATGAGTGTCTCTGTTCCCACCGTTTATTCGTTTTAAAGAGAGGTTGGGACAGAAGTGTTTAACTCCGAGAAATAAGAAGAAATGAACGGAAATTGCTTTTCAAATTTTTGTGAATTTCGGCTTATTTCCGAAGGAGTTGCTTCTGATACCACCGTTTATTCGGATTTAGAGTCTGTGGCAAAACTGATTTTTAGTTTTGTCCCACGCTCTCTTTTTTTTGAAATTTCCGAAAAAACTGACTTTTGGATGACGTTTATTCGAGAGTCTGTAGCAAAATTGATTGTTAGATTTGTCCCACATTCAGCTTTTTTAAGTATAAAGAAAGTATGAATTTTTTTCTTGTTGTTAAGAGCAGAACGAGTTCATTCAGTTTCTCTAAGGTAGCCTTGCCAAGAATCCATTTCTAATTTTTTGAGGTTTTCAGCGCTATAAGCAATGCGATAACCAGCGTTTTTATGGGTATAAAAAGAAATTGGTTCGCCCCGATAAAGAAAGTCGATTATCAATGTAGAATTTAGCCCATCTTTTACCGAAAAATTAGTTATGTCACTTTTGTTATAAGTTGTAACGGATGCTTTTCCCGAAATTTTTATTGCAACTATTTTATCTTTTATAAATACTAGGCAATAAGGTTTTTCAAACAGATTGGTGATAATTGAGGTTCGAGCTGATAAAAACAACCAAGTAGCGGATTTAGCAACAGGATTCATTCGACTGCTAGCAAGAATGTAATTACTATGGGGGTGCAAGTTATTCGCCAAAAGTAGTTCTTCAGCTTTTGTTTTATTAGGTGGTAAAAAGGCCATGAATTTTTCTCCTTTTGATTATAGTCTAAAATCATAAATTCATTGGTTGGCTCACAAAATCTGTTCCCACCGATCTTGCTCCTTACAAGTGGCTATTTAAGCATAAAGTTTTTCACAAGAGGGTATTCTTATTTGATAAAACAATGCTTGCATTTCAATCGGAGAGCGGTATGAAAGATATTGAATGTTCAATTGTTATGAACCATGTTTTTTAAGTCCTTTTACATCACGGATGGTTGTATAAATATCATATAGCATAAATAGAGTTGCAAAAGCATAAGCAATCCCTATCATAAAAGTATTCGTTACATATCTTATTCCAAATAATACGAATAGATAGACCGATAACTTCACACCGATACCTAATTTCTCACGTTTCACCCTATGTCCTCCTATGTTCGCTAGTTTGTTAAATAAACAATAAACTAAAAATAATCGCTGAACAAGTCTTATTTGTAATCTGCTATTTTTTTTACGAGATATCCTGCAAAATTTTCTTACATAGAGCATGCCTCACACAAAAATTTTGCATTGCAGACGGAATATGAGAAAACACTAATAAAAACGATGATTAATTGTTTTTTTATCACGTCAAGAAGAAGTGATTTAGTATTTAAATTACAAAAAAATTCAGAAAATAGTTACTATTTTTCTCTCTATTGCCTTAACAGCATTTCTATACAATGTAGAAAAAAATAAACTAAAAATAACTTGGAATAAAAAAATTAAATAAGTTGGTTGGATAATAATCGTTTCATAATAAAACGTTATGTTTAAAAAAAGCGGTTAAATAACTCTCATTATTAATGTAAGCGTTACCAATAACAGGCATAATAACAGACGGGAGGATACTGTTTTATTCTGCATATAGTGAATCCCTAGGTTTTTGTTTCAAAAAAATGGAGGTGGCGAAATGTCTTCAGAAATACTGTCAGATTATTTGGATCGCGAGTTATCTTTATTAAAGGACCAAGGATTGTACAATACGATCGACATTCTAGAAGGAGCGAATGCAGCAATCATCAATGTTGAAGGACGGCGGTTGATCAACTTAGCATCTAACAATTATTTAGGATTTGCCAACCGTGCAGAACTAAAGGATGCATGTATCGAGGCTACTATAAAGTATGGCGTTGGTGCTGGAGCAGTTCGGACGATCAATGGCTCGTTAAAGATTCATCAAGAGTTAGAAAATAAAATTGCCGAGTTTAAAGGAACGGAAGCAGCGATTGCTTTTCAGTCTGGTTTCAATTGCAATATGGGTGCAATTTCAGCAATCATGACGAAGGATGATGCTATATTATCAGATGAATTGAATCATGCTTCGATCATCGATGGTTGTCGATTATCAGGGGCGAAGATCATTCGAGTGAAGCATCAGGACATGACCGACTTAGAAGAAAAAGCCAAGACAGCAGTGGAAAGTGGACGTTATAAAAAAATAATGTATATCACGGACGGCGTTTTTTCAATGGATGGGGACATCGCTAATTTGCCAGATATGATACCTATTGCGGAAAAATATGGCTTGATTACTTACGTAGATGATGCCCACGGATCTGGAGTAATGGGTAAAGGAGCTGGTACAGTGAAGCATTTCGGTTTGAATCATAAAATCGACATGCAGATGGGAACATTATCAAAAGCAATTGGTGTGGTTGGCGGTTATGTGGCAGGCTCGAAGTTACTGATTGATTGGTTAAAATCGCGCAGTCGCCCATTCTTATTTTCGACTTCTCTTACACCAGGAGCCGCTGGCGCAGCCTTAACTTCTATTCAACTGATGCAAGATCATCCCGAATTAGTTGATAAAGTATGGGAAAACGCAGAATATTTTAAAAATGAGTTGAAAAAAATCGGGTATGATATCGGCGTTTCACAGACACCGATTACCCCAGTTATTTTAGGTGATGAAACAATGACCCAACGTTTTTCAAGCAAATTGATTGAACAAGGGATCTATGTGAAGCCAATCGTTTTTCCAACTGTACCATTAGGAACTGGGCGGGTCCGCAATATGCCGACTGCGGAACATACAAAAGAGATGTTAGACCAAGCAATCGCTGTTTATTTGAATGTGGGAAAAGAGATGGGAATCATTTAAGAAAAAATTATTTCCCTCATTTGCCGTAGCTATTCAACGAGAGCCACTAATCAATTTGCTTTCGCTAAATAAGAATAGAAAAAATAATTTGCAAAGGAGCCTTACGATGAAAAGAGTGTTAGTTACTGGATGTTTAGGACAAATTGGATCAGAGTTGGTTACGCGTCTCAGACAAGATCTAGGAAAAGAAAACGTCATTGCCACAGATATTCGTTTACCTGAACAAAGTACGGATGATGAACTATTCGAAATTTTAGATGTCATGGATTATGAAAAGATGCGTAGCTTAGTAGAAACCTATCAAGTAGATACGTTGATCCATTTGGCAGCGTTATTGTCCGCTGTCGCTGAAGCAAAGCCGAAATTTGCTTGGGATCTTAATATGGTAGGTTTAGTCAATGCTTTAGAAGTAGCACGCGAATTTGATTTGAAGTTTTTCACGCCAAGTTCGATCGGCGCGTTCGGTCCGGATACTCCGAAAAAAAGTACACCACAAGATACACTCCAACGCCCTACTACGATGTATGGAGTAACAAAAGTCGCCGGTGAATTGCTTTGTGATTATTATCATACGAAATACGGGGTGGATACAAGAGGTGTTCGGTTCCCTGGTTTGATCTCGTACAAAACTCTACCAGGTGGAGGTACGACAGATTACGCGGTGGACATTTATTATTCAGCGATCAAAGAGGGGAAATACACTTGTTTCATTGGTCAAGGTACCTCAATGGATATGATGTATATGCCAGATGCGATCGAGGCGATCATCCAATTGATGAATGCTGATCCAAAGAAATTGATTCATCGCAATGCATTTAATATCTCAGCAATGGCGTTTGAACCAGAGGAAATCAAGGAAGCAATCCAAAAGTTCATCCCTGATTTTGAAATGACTTATGAGGTAGATCCTGTTAGACAAGCCATTGCTGAGTCTTGGCCAGACTCATTGAATATTAGTTGTGCACAAGAAGAATGGGGCTTCTGTCCGAAATATGATCTACACGCGATGACACAAGATATGTTGACGAAACTTCAAGAAAAATTAGCGACCACAGTCTAACCCCTTCAAAAAATATAAAAAGTGGCTGGGACAGAAGTGTTTAACTCCGAGAAATAAGAAGCAATTAACGGAAATTGCTTTTCAAATTTTTGTGAATTTCGGCTTATTTAAGAAGGAGTTGCTTCTGCTCCCACCGTTTATTCGTTTTAAAGAATGAGACAAAAGTATTTCTTACTTTTGTCCCACGCTCAGGGAGGAAAAGGGAGATGGAGAATAACGAAGTAGTACAATTAAATATCGAAGAAAACGAAGAAGGTTTAAAAAGAACCATGGGCTTTTTTACTGCTCTATCCACTGTGATGGGTACGGTGATCGGAGCTGGAGTTTTCTTTAAAGAGGCAAGTGTCGCCGAAGTGACGGGCTCTGTCAGCTTACATATGTTCTCATGGTTTTTAGGAGGAGTGATTTCAGTTTGTGCAGGATTGACTGGTGCAGAATTAGCAGCAGCGATACCTGAAACAGGCGGAATGATCAAATATATCGAACGGATCTATGGAAAAACTGCTGCATTTTTACTAGGTTGGGCGCAAGTAATCATTTATTTTCCCGCAAATGTCGCCGCACTATCCATTATTTTCGGTACGCAATTCGTCAATCTTTTTGGCTTGACAAATTCCTTGATCGTGCCAGTCGCTATCATTGCAGCTGTAACGATCATGTTGATCAATTTTCTAGGATCAAAAGTGGGCGGCGCCTTTCAGTCGATCACTTTAGTTTGCAAATTGATTCCCTTACTGTTGATCGTTTTATTTGGACTATCTCGCAGTGGTGGAGTGGAATTTCAGCTTTTCCCATTTGAAGCAGGGAAAGATCTTCCGTTGTTTTCGGCACTAGGAGCGGGACTTTTAGCGACGATGTTTGCTTATGATGGGTGGATTCATGTGGGGAATCTTGCAGGTGAATTGAAGAAGCCGGCCAAAGATCTTCCTAAAGCTATTTCTATAGGAATCATTGGTATCATGGTGGTTTATTTATTAGTCAATGCAGTCTTTTTAAAAACTGCTTCAATCGAAGGTATCAGTGGCAACAGCAATACAGCTAGTGAAGTAGCAACAATGATTTTTGGTGGTTTTGGCGGTAAGTTAGTCACGATCGGTATCTTGATCTCTGTTTATGGAACAATCAATGGCTATACGTTGACTGGTATGCGCCTTCCATACGTGATGGCGAAAGAAAAACGGTTACCATTTAGTCAGTATTTGGGCAAATTGACCAATCAGACGAAAATACCTTTAGTAGCAGGTATCTTAGAACTGAGCATTGCTGTAGGGATGATGATGGTTGGTGGGTTTGATATGCTGACAGATATGCTCGTCTTCGTTATCTGGATATTTTACACGATGGTCTTTATTGGCGTGATTATTTTAAGAAAAAAAGAACCAGACCTGAAAAGGCCCTATAAAGTACCAATCTATCCAGTGATCCCACTGGTCGCAATCGTGGGCGGGATCTTTATCGTTGCTAGTACCTTAGTAACCCAAACAGTGCTAGCAGCTAGCGGGATCGCAATAACATTAGCAGGCATTCCAATTTATATCTATTTGAAGAGAAAACATGGATCAGGAGAGAGAACATGACAGATAAGTATTCGAGTGTCTTCGATATTATCGGGCCGATCATGGTTGGTCCTAGTAGTTCCCATACAGCAGGTGCTGCAAGGATCGGAAAGTTTGCCAGAGAAATGTTCCAGGAAAAACCGACAGAGGTCGATATCTATTTATATGGTTCTTTTGGGAAAACCTATCGTGGACATGGGACAGACGTTGCCTTAGTGGGTGGACTCCTCGGAATGCTGCCTGATGATCCTAACTTAGGAGAGTCGTTTGCACTAGCTTATCACGAAGGAATCGAGGTATGCTTTATTCCTTCAAAAAAAGAAATGGATCATCCCAATACAGTGAAAATCATCTTAAAATCGATCAATAAAAGTGTAGCTGTCACTGGTATCTCAATTGGTGGTGGAAACATTGAGATCTGTAAAACAGAAGAATATAACGAAACAGGGACGATCCAACACATATAACTATGAATCATCAGGAGGTTACTATGAAAATCAATTGGCAAAATGAAGTAGAGTCAATAAAAGAAGAATTAATGAATGATCTAAAAGAACTTTTGGCTATCGATAGCGTACGAGACATTGAACATCGAACGGCAGAATATCCCTTAGGACCTGGACCAGCTTTAGCATTACAAAAAGTATTAGCGTTTGGTGAAAGAGATGGATTCAAAACGAAAAATATCGGTAATTTAGCTGGACATATCGATCATGGACCTGAAGAAGCAGAAATGTTCGGGATTCTTGGACATGTCGATGTAGTTCCTGCTGGTCAGGGGTGGGACACCGATCCTTTTGAGCCGGTCATCAAAGATGGAAAACTATTTGCCCGAGGGTCAAGTGACGATAAAGGACCTTCACTTGCTGCTTATTACGCTGTAAAATTGATCAAAAAATTGAATCTGCCGATCAATAAAAAAATCCGCTTTATTTTCGGAACAGATGAAGAAAGTGAATGGACAGGAATCCATCGCTATAAAGAAGTAGAAGAACTACCAAAAGTTGGCTTTTCACCAGATGCAAACTTTCCGATCATCAATGGAGAGAAGGGTATCATCTCCTGTGAATTATCGTTTGAAAGTCAAAAAAGTGAAGCGAGTAAGCTGAAATTGGCAAGTTTTACTTCAGGGTTACGTTCAAATATGGTCCCTAGTGAGGCTGTTGCGGTCGTAAATATAATAAAACTAGAGTTGATCGATATACTGGCACATGATTTTGATCGTTTTTTGGAAGAAAACCAGTTGAAAGGTACATTTGAATTGGCGGAGGATATCGCAACATTCAAAATTACTGGAAAAGCAGTCCATGCGCAAGACCCTAAACAGGGAATCAATGCTGCTACTTATTTAGGTGAATTTTTAAACCGTTATCAATTTGATGCGGATGGGTCAAATTACCTTTCTGTGATTGCCAACTATCTACATAAAGATTTCAATGGACGTTTGCTTAATATTTATTGGGAAGATGAAGTGATGGGTCAAGTGACTTCAAGTGCCAATGTATTCAGATATGATACTGATGAAAAGCAAATCATTATCAATATTCGTCATCCAAAAGGAACAACAAATGAAAAAATTTTACAAGAGATAAGTGAATTGTTACAACCATTCGCTGTTTCAGCAAAAATCATTGGGGATATCAAACTGCCCCATTATGTTTCTGCAGAAGATCCTTTTATTAAAACATTATTGGAAGTTTATGAAGAACATACAGGTGAAAAAGGAGACGAGTGCACGATTGGTGGGGGTACTTATGGCAGAGTTCTAGAAAAAGGTTGTGCTTTTGGCGCTCTTTTCCCTGGCCGTGAAAATGTAATGCATCAACCAAATGAATATATGTATGTCGAAGATATCTATCAAGCGACTGCTATCTATGCAGATGCTATTTACCGTTTAGTCCAATAGAAAGTGTGATATCGCTGACAGTGAGGGAGAATAAAAGAATGGTAACAATAGCTGAACTGATTTCTCTAGCAGCTGATAGTAGTCTGGCTGAAGTGATGATTGATTTAGAAATGAAAGTAAGCGGACGGACAAAAGAAGACATCTGGGGATAAATGGCGAGAAATTTAGTGGCAATGGAACAAGCAGTAGAAAAAGGTTTGACTGGTGTAGCCTCTATGACGGGATTTTCAGGTGGTGATGCACCGAAGCTCACTGATTATTTAGAAAAAATGTCGCCTTTTAGCGGGAAAAATACGCTGCAAGCAGCAAGGAACGCTATTGCAACGAATGAATTAAACGCATCGATGGGTGTGATCTGCGCAACTCCAACCGCTGGAAGTGCCGGAGTATGTGCTGGCGTCATTACAATGATGAAAGAAGTCCATGGGGTGAATGGAAATCAGCAAGTCAACTTTTTGTTTACTGCAGGAGCAGTAGGATTAGCAATTGCCAATCAGGCGTCCATTAGTGGTGCCCAAGGAGGCTGTCAGGCAGAAGTTGGTTCTGCTAGTGCAATGGCAAGTGCAGGCCTTGTTGAGCTTGCTGGGGGTACCCCTGAACAATGCGGTCATGCCGTAGCACTGACTTTGATGAACACGATGGGGTTAGTCTGTGATCCGGTCGCAGGACTAGTGGAGATTCCCTGTATCACACGAAATGCAATGGGGGCGTCACTTGCTTTGTTAACGGCAGATATGGCCTTAGCAGGTATCAAGAGTGCGATTCCCGCAGATGAGGTGATACAAGCGATGGATCAAGTGGGAAGAAAGATGCCAACCATGTTCAAAGAAACGGCAGAAGGTGGATTAGCGGATACGCCAACTGGTAGAAAAATTGCAGCACAATTATTTGGAAAACAATAAAAAGAATGGATAGATGAGCTGGTTGGTATAGCGGGTAGACGATCAAGTCCTTTTTATGATGGGCACTATTCATTTGATATGTTTCATTCAAATGAAGCTATTCCTATAGGGATTACTATCAAGTAAGTTTGTTCATCAGTTTAAGGAAGAGTCAACTTCTTTGCCAACCGGCTACTTTTAAAGGAGATAAAAATAATGAAAGAAGGCGTAAAAAAGAATCATTCAAAATTAGATAAAATTTTAGATGGTGTAGAGAAACTGGGGAATCGTGTACCACATCCCGCAATTATTTTCTTGATGCTCATCGTGTTTGTGGCTGTACTATCGCAAATTTTTCAAATGATGGGGCAGAATGCCACTTATGAAGTATTTAATTCAGATAGTGGACAGTTGGAATCAACGACAGTTCACGTAAAGAGTTTGTTTAGCGGAGAAGGTATTCGCTTTATCTTAACTTCAACGGTTTCAAATCTAATGAGTTTTCAAGCACTTGGTGTGACTTTAGTGGCAATGGTAGGCGTAGGTTTTGCAGAAGAAGTTGGCTTGATCGGTGCAATGATCCGCAAATTAGTGAAAGTTGTTCCTAAATCATCTTTGACTGCAGTCTTAGTTTTACTAGGAGTTATGTCAAGTATCGCTTCTGATGCGGGTTACTTAGTTTTGATCCCACTAGGCGCAGCAGTCTTTTATAAAGTGGGACGGCATCCTTTAGCTGGTCTATCGGCGGCGTTTGCTGGTGTTTCAGGCGGGTTCGGTGTCAATCTTGTCATTACACCGATAGACGGGATGCTTACTGAGATTTTGAATGATGCTGTACATATTATAAACCCGGGATACTCTGTTGATTTGATGGCTAATTTTTATTTTTCGATTGTTTCTAGTGTGTTGATCGTCATCGTTTGTACACTGATCAATGAAAAATTGATCGAACCACGTTTAGGAACATTCAAAGAAGAGGAAGCCATTGCAAATGACGAACTCGAGGATGAATCAAAAGGGTTGCGTTGGGCGTTGGTCGGCTTTTTAGTTGTATTGACATTTATTTTACTGATCACGATCCCAGAAGGAGCAGCGTTGCGCCATCCAGAAACTGGAGAATTGATTGGTTCTACGCCTTTCATGGATAGTTTGATTTCATTGATCCTGATCGTCTTTTTGGTTCCAGCTATTTGCTTTGGAAAAGCAATTGGCAAGATCAAATCAAGTTTAGACGTCGTTATGCCAATCATCAAAGTATTTAGTAACTTAGGTGGGATGATCTTCTTGCTATTGATCATCAGCCAATTTATTGCTTACTTCAATTTTACCAATCTAGGAACGGTTTGGGCAGTAAACTCGGCGACGATCATCGAAGGAATGAATTTAAGTAGTTTGTCATTGTTGCTCAGTTTCTTAGCGTTAGTATTATTGCTTGACTTTGTATTGGTAGGAGCTGTGCCTAAATTTGCAATCTTAACGCCTATTTTTGTTCCATTATTGTATCAATTGGGGATTGCGCCAGAAGCTGTTTTAGCCGCTTACCGTGTAGCAGACTCTCCAATCAATATTATTACACCATTAATGCCTTATTTTGCACTGATCGTGACATTTGCGGCAAAGTATCAGAAAAAAACGGGTGTGGGAACGATCATCTCGATGATGTTGCCTCACTCAGTCGGTTTGATTATTACATGGGTGATTTTGTTCATTCTTTTCTATGTATTCAATATTCCATTAGGACCTGGTATCGAGATGAATCTGCACTGATCACATTGCACTAATCAAAAATAGAACGACCTTGAGTATTAGGAAGCTGCCTAATCACACAAAGTCGTTTTTTTATGTTTTGTTTTTTAAGTAGTTGAAGCGGCGAAACGCCCGCAAAAGGTTGAGTATGATCAAAAAAATCGCAATGATAATTGGTACCCAAATCAGATAGATCGGATAACCTACTCTTTCAGAAAGAGCTTTTACTGAGAATTGATCCAATTCTTGTAAGGCCTGTTGCCACGTTTGAAGGTTGAAAACCAGCATAAATCCTGAGATGATCAGGAGGATAAAACCTAGATAGTGGATAGTCGTTTTTTTGCGTATGTACGCAAAAACAAAATAAAGGATCAATAAAAACATAGGAACCCCAAAAACAAAGTAGATATTCAACATTGTTCATTCCCCCTTCATGTTTATCATACTTCAATTGATTTAATTTTAAAAATAATACCTCCATTACTTGCATGTTTTGTAACGGTACTGATAAGATAAATATACATCTGGTGGGGGGGATTTTTATGTCAAGTTATATTGAACCGATACGATTTGCGCTGATTGTTTTTCCGTTTTTAGCATTAGCGATCTCATCGGTTTTCTTTATTTATGAATATCGAAAGTATGGAACATTTATTTTAACGAGAGCAATTGTTTTGTACTCATTTGTCTTTTATTTACTCTGTGCATATTTTTTGGTGATCTTGCCATTACCTACGAAAGAAGCTGTGGCACAGATGACAGGGCCAAAAATGGAATTGCACTTATTCGCTACTTGGGAACATTTTAGACAAAATACAGTCTTAGTTTTATCCGATCCAAGTACGTACTTGCCCGCGATGAGACAAAGTGTTTTCTTAGAGCCAGTGTTCAATTTATTACTGATTGTGCCTTTTGGTATCTATTTAAGGTACTATTTCCGTTTTTCTTTTATCAAAACTGTCATTGCAAGCTTTTGTCTCTCATTGTTTTTTGAGTTGACACAGTTGAGTGGTCTTTATTTTATCTACCCTAGACCATATCGTTTATTTGATGTAAATGATCTTCTCACAAATACCCTCGGTGGCGCATTGGGCTTCATCATCGAACCAGTTTTCACCTTTATGTTACCAACTAGAGCACGAATGGATGAAATCTCATATGAAAAGGGGAAGACGGTTTCGCTTACTAGACGGTTGGTCGCCTATTTGATTGATTGGGGTTTCTTGTCTGTTTTGACTTTTATCATTACGTTGTTATTGCAAGCGGCTTTTAAAATAGGAAGTATCACTTCAAGTGGTGGATGGATATTTATTGAAGTCATTTTATACTTTATGCTAGTACCTTATTTGACTAATGGGCGAACTCTAGGGAAGAAAATCGTTCGTATAAAGATCGTAGCAGATGATAACTCAAAACTTAGCTTCAAATCATTGTTTGTCCGCTATGCGTATCTCTACTTTATTTTCTATGGTTTAAGTTGGATCTCGCAGTTGTTACAAATTGTTTTTGATTATACAACGGGTGTGACTCAGATGACTTCAGTATTTATATATCTTGGGATTTTGTTTGCACAATTTATTTTCGTTTTGAACATCATTCTATCTTTTATCCGAAAAAAACGAGTCTTATTTTATGAGAAGGCAAGCCATACGCATACGATCAGTACGATTGAAGACAAGCATAAACAATAAGTTTCAGGGAGGCAGAGCTTGAAATAAGGAAGCAAAAAATGCCCGTATGTGTTATAATTCGAAAGTCGTGAAAAAATGAAAGAGAAGAGGTGCTAAAATGAGTAATTTTGAACAATTCCATTTTAAACCATATATCAATGAAGCATTGATGGAAAAAGGGTTCAAACAACCCACTGAAGTCCAAGAACGATTGATCCCATTGATCGCTAAAGGGAAGAATATCATTGGTCAATCACAAACTGGCTCAGGGAAGACACACACATTCCTATTGCCATTATTTGAAAAAATAAATGCTGAAAAAGAAGAAGTTCAAGTGGTGATCACTGCCCCTAGTCGGGAACTTGCAACGCAAATCTATGATGCTGCTAGTCAGATTGCGAAATTTTCAAGTCCAGAAGTCCGTGTATCAAATTTTGTCGGCGGAACAGACAAGCAACGTCAATTGAATCGTTTGCATCACCAACAACCCCATGTTGTAGTTGGTACACCAGGTAGAATTTTAGATATGATGAATGAGCAAGCGTTGAAGATCCACACAGCTTTTGCTTTTGTAGTGGATGAAGCGGATATGACATTAGATATGGGCTTTTTGAATGAAGTCGATCAAATTGCCAGTCGTTTACCTGAAAAACTGCAATTCTTAGTGTTCTCAGCAACGATTCCTGAAAAACTACGTCCATTTTTACGTAAATATATGGTCAATCCAATCATTGAAGAAATCAAACCGAAAGCAGTCATTTCTGAAGATATTGAAAATTGGTTGATTTCAACTAAAGGGAAAGATAAAAATCGAATGATCTATCAATTGCTAACGATCGGTCATCCTTATCTGGCAATCGTTTTTGCAAATACTAAGCAAAATGTGGATGAAATTGCGGACTACTTAAAAAATCAAGGTCTTAAAGTCGCAAAAATCCATGGGGGAATCACACCTCGAGAAAGAAAACGTGTGATGCGTCAGGTACAAAATTTAGAGTATCAATATGTTGTTGCTACGGATCTAGCTGCTCGTGGAATCGATATCGAAGGAGTGTCCCATGTCATCAATGCAGAAGTTCCTGATGATTTAGATTTCTTTATCCATCGCGTTGGTCGTACAGGACGTAATGGGCTGAAAGGAACAGCAATCACGTTATATTCTCCAAGTGATGAACAAGCAATCGATGGTATTGAAAAAATCGGCGTGACGTTTGAACCGATGGAGATCAAGAATGACGAAATCGTTAAAACGTATGATCGAAATCGTCGAACGAAACGTGAAAAATCAAAAGATACACTTGATCCAACATTGATTGGCCTTGTGAAAAAGAAAAAGAAAAAAATCAAACCAGGATATAAGAAAAAAATCGATTGGGCAATTGCGGAAAAGAACAAACAAGAACGCAAGATTGAACGAAGACAACAAACAAGAACTGCTAAGAAGAACAAGAAAAATTCACATAAATAAAACTTCAAAAGTGAGCTAGTCATCCTGGCTAGCTTTTTTCTTGTAAATCTAACTATCATCAAGCTAGGATAAATAGATTGAATCAATAATACTGAGCGTTAGTGTTGTGTTATCTAGATTTTAAATACCAATTTACGTTGATTTGACAGGGATTTTACTGTTGTTTTGGGTAAATCTAAGGCTGTTGCATTTCTTGATGAATAGTAAGCTTGCGTTCTCTTTTTGAAATGATTTCTTGTGATTATAATCTTTCAAGGCTATTTGAACAAAAAATGTTTATGGAACAAGGAAAGAAATCTTCGAGAGTTGTTGACAGAAGAAATGAGAATACGTATACTAATAAGGTACGAAAAGGACATGGTTTGTTTGTTCAAAGACTGACAGAAAATTCTTTCTAGGCTGGAAAAAGAATAGTCTACATCCAAATTGCTCCCTTTTTTCTCTTGATAGCAATATCAACGCTACTCAGCGTTATCGAGTTTAAGAGGTAATGATCGAACATCATTGCAATCAAGGTGGTACCGCGAGTTTTCGTCCTTGGCTGTGATGGTGTTTTTTTGTACTTTAAAATCAAGGAAGAAGGTTATGAAATGAAACAATTAAGTAGTGCGCAAGTTCGACAAATGTTTTTAGATTTCTTTCAATCAAAAGGGCATACAATCGAACCGAGTGCATCGTTAGTTCCAGTGAATGATCCAACTTTATTATGGATCAACTCTGGGGTTGCAACATTAAAAAAATATTTTGATGGTTCAGTCGTACCAGAAAATCCAAGAATCACAAATGCGCAAAAATCGATTCGTACGAACGATATTGAAAATGTTGGGAAGACAGCTCGCCACCACACGATGTTTGAGATGTTAGGGAACTTTTCAATCGGGGATTACTTTAAAAATGAAGCAATTCACTGGGCATGGGAATTTTTAACTGGTCCTGAATGGATGGCTTTCGATCCTGAGAAACTATATGTGACTGTTTATCCCAAAGATACAGAAGCAAAACGTATTTGGCATGAAGAAGTTGGGTTACCAATGGATCATATCATTGACGTGGAAGATAATTTCTGGGATATCGGTGCTGGTCCATGTGGTCCAGATACAGAAATCTTCTATGATCGTGGAGAAGCTTATAATGACTTAGCAGAAGATGATCCTGAAAATTATCCTGGTGGGGAAAATGAACGATACCTAGAAATCTGGAATCTTGTTTTTTCTGAATTCAACCACAAACCAGATAATACATTTGAACCATTGCCACATAAAAACATTGATACGGGGATGGGGCTTGAACGGATGGTTTCCATTGTTCAGGATGCTCCAACGAACTTCGAAACAGATTTATTCTTACCGATCATCCATGCGGTAGAAAAATTAAGTAAGCAAGTAAAATACGGTGAAAATCCTGTTACAGATATTTCTTATAAAGTTATTGCCGATCATATTCGTGCATTGTCTTTTGCTATTGGAGACGGGGCTTTACCATCTAACGAAGGACGTGGTTATGTACTACGTCGCTTACTACGTCGTGCTGTGATGCATGGTAAAAAATTAGGGATCGAAAAAGCATTTTTATATGACCTTGTGCCAGTTGTTGGAGAGATCATGGTTAGTTATTATCCTGAAGTCCTTCAACAAAAAGAATTCATTGAAAAAGTGGTTCGGACAGAGGAAGAACGATTTAATGAAACAATCAATGAAGGATTGGAAATCCTGAATCAAGTCATCGCGGATGTCAAAAAAGAAAACGGCACAACGCTTTCTGGAAAAGATATCTTCAAACTTTATGATACCTATGGATTCCCAGTTGAATTAACAGAAGAAGTGGCGGAAGATGAAGGGCTAAAAGTAGATCATGCCGGCTTCGAAAAAGAAATGGAAGCACAAAGAGAACGTGCCCGCTCTGCGCGTAGCACTGAAAAGTCTATGGGCGTACAATCTGCTTTATTGACGGATATCAAGGTTGAAAGTAAATTTGTCGGCTATGATCATATTGAATCAAATAGCGAACTTTTGGTGATCGTCAAAGGTGAAGAACTTGTAAGCGAACTTACAGAAGGTGAAGCACAACTTATTTTTGCTGAAACACCATTCTATGCGGAAATGGGTGGACAAGTAGCAGATACTGGTTGGATCATTGATGCCTCTGGTGATATTGTGGCAAATGTCGTTGACGTGCAAAAAGCGCCAAATGGTCAATTTATGCATACGGTTGAGGTTCTTTCAACGATCAAAGAAGGACAAGTCTACCATTTATTGATCGATGCACCTAGAAGAAATCGAATCATCAAAAATCATACAGCGACCCATTTATTGCATAAAGCATTAAAAGAAGTATTAGGAGAACATGCGAATCAAGCAGGTTCATTAGTTGCTCCAGGCCACTTACGTTTTGACTTTACTCACTTTGGTCAAATCACAACAGATGAATTGATCAAAATGGAAAAAATCGTCAATGAAAAAATCTGGGAAGCTATTCCAGTCGAAACGATCGAAACGGATATTGATACGGCTAAAAACATGGGAGCTATGGCGCTATTTGGTGAAAAATATGGTCGTGAAGTCCGTGTAGTCAATGTGGGTGATTGGTCGATCGAACTTTGTGGTGGAACGCATGTAGCAAATACTGAAAATATCGGGATATTCAAAATCGTTTCTGAGTCTGGTATTGGTGCAGGTGTTCGTCGTATTGAAGCAGTAACAAGTAAAGAAGCATATGAACTTCTTGAAGAAGAAGAACAACAGTTGAAAGATGTCGCTGCAATCGTAAAATCTCCTCAGTTGAAAGAAGTAGTGTCTAAAACAGAACAATTGCAACAACAACTGAAAGAACTGCAAAAAGAAAATGAACAATTGGCTAGCAAGTTGGCAAATCAACAAGCAGGCGATATATTCAAGAATAGCGAAACAATCAATGGAAAAACAATAATCACAGCTCAAGTCAAAGTGAAAGACATGAACCAATTGCGTCAATTAGCAGACCAATGGAAACAAAAAGCGATTTCCGACATCCTTGTTCTAGCAAACGAACAGGATGGAAAAGTCAGCTTATTGGCTGCGATGACAAAAGAAATGAATGAAGCTGGTTTGAAAGCTGGCGATTTGATCAAAGCAATCGCACCAAAAGTTGGCGGCGGTGGCGGTGGTCGACCTGACATGGCTCAAGCAGGCGGAAAAAATCCAGCGGGTATTCCAGATGCATTGTCAGAAGCGAAAGCATGGTTGGCGAATCAATAAGAACAGTTACCTAATTTGAATGTGCAATACTAAGAGAGTGGGACAAAAGTAAGAAACACTTTTGTCCCACTCTTTAAAAACGAATAAACGGTGGGAGCAGAAGCAACTCCTTC
>NZ_SPHN01000013.1:0-88861 GCF_005844145.1 Enterococcus sp. BSD2780061688st2 D3 | reverse complement strand
TTTTCGACAATATCCAATAATGCATGGCTTTGTCCGTCCATCATGATAAAACTCATTGCACTGGCAACACTTCGAACTGATTTGAATTCATCAAAGCATAAGACCTTTGGCAAAGTCTGTTTGAAAGGATTCAATGGGCGGTAGAATCGCTTCATGATACGATAAACCGAAGAAGTGGAGATATTTTTCTGACGAGCGATTTCCGTCATGGAAGTATTCTCTTTTAAGCGAGCAATGACAGACCAACGAACTTTTTGACTAATGAAACAGTGTTTTTCAGCAACAGAGGTATCCGCTACGAATGTTCTTTGGCAAGACTTACATTTAAATCGTTGTTTCTTCAACTCCAGATAAGTGCGATACTCAGACACATCATTCAGTAACAACCGAACGGTTGTCGTCCCCCAACGAATGATCCTAGAGGGGACGACACAAAGACAATGGGGACACTCTTCTGGCTTGTACAGAAGAGTTCCTTTATAAATCAAGCAAATTTGCCCTTTATATTTTTCTTTAGTTAAACAATTTTCCTCGAAATGGATATTTAGGTCTAGAATATTTAGGGTATCTTTGATAAGCTGAGTATGAGACATCTTGAATCCTCCTATGAATTGGTAGCCAAATTAATTCTAAAGGATTTCAGGGTGTCTTTTCTATATTTTTTTATACAAAAAAGATGTTGATGAAGTTCACCAACATCAAAAAGTATAGAGCCAAAAACACCTCAGAGAAACTACAAACCAGAGGTGTTATTTTTTAATCTCTTTGGAATAAATCTCTGGTATATACTTTTTCTTTTACATCATCAAGAATACTATCATATCGATTAGCAATAATACTATGACTTATACTTTTAAAATTTTCTAAATCATTTATTACTTTTGAACCAAAAAATGTACTACCATTTTTAAGTGTTGGCTCGTAAATTATCACAGTGGCCCCCTTTGCCTTGATTCTTTTCATAATACCTTGAATAGAAGATTGACGGAAGTTGTCCGAATTACTTTTCATTGTAAGTCTATAGACTCCAATAACCACTTCTTTTTCTAGAGACAAAGCGAAAATATTGTCGTCATCGTAAGAATAATATCCAGCTTTTTGAAGCACGCGATCTGCAATAAAATCTTTTCTTGTGCGATTACTATCGACAATTGCACTTATCATATTCTGAGGAACATCGTTATAGTTAGTGAGAAGTTGTTTTGTATCTTTTGGTAAACAATAGCCTCCATATCCAAAAGATGGATTATTGTAATGTGTGCCAATTCTTGGATCTAAGCAAACCCCGTGAATGATTTCCTGTGTATTTAGTCCTTTCATTTCTGCATAAGTATCAAGTTCATTGAAGTAAGATACTCGAAGTGCAAGGTAAGTATTAGCGAATAATTTAACTGCCTCAGCTTCTGTAAATCCCATGAAAAGGGTTTTGATATCTTTTTTGATTGCTCCTTCTTGGAGTAAATCTGCAAAAGTTTGAGAGGCTTCTAGTAAAGTTTTGTTAGTTTGGTCCGTGCCGACAATAATTCGCGAAGGATATAGATTGTCATATAATGCCTTAGATTCTCTGAGAAATTCTGGACTGAATAAAATATTTTTAGTGTTGTATTTTTCACGAATACTTTCGGTATAGCCTACGGGTACCGTCGATTTGATGACCATTATTGCCTTTGGATTGACTTCTAACACCAATTTAATTACTGACTCTACAGCAGAAGTGTCAAAATAATTTTGTTTACTATCATAATTTGTTGGAGCAGCAATGACAACAAAATCGGCTTCACTATAAGCGGCGGCACCATCAGTAGTTGCAATTAAATTAAGTTTTTTTTCAGCTAGATATTTTTCAATGTAATCGTCTTGGATTGGAGATTTCTTATTGTTGATTTGTTTTACTTTTTCAGGAATAATGTCTACTGCTGTTACCTGATTGTGCTGAGCAAGAAGAATAGCAATGGAAAGACCTACATAACCAGTACCGGCTACAGCAATATTTCTCGACTGATATTTTGGCCTGTTTGATTCATTTGATTCATTTATAAATAAATCTGTTGGTTCAAAATTTAAAACTTCTGCTAATGCTTCTAATTGTGGTATTGAAGGAATAAAGTCTAGAGATTCTAATCGACTAATTAAGGCACGATTGATACCAGTGGCTACAGCAAGTTGTTGTTGTGTCATTTTTAGGGATTTTCTAGATTTAATAACAATTTGAGCTAAATTTTTTTGAGATAACTTTTTCATAATACACTCCTTTTGGTTATTAATAATAACAAAAATCATATCTTCTATAATAGAATAGCTTATTATTAATAAATATGTCAATTTTTTATTGATTAAAAAGATATTTTTGGTTTTCAGGAGTTTTAATTGTTACTTAAAGTAACTTTGCGGATTGCGAATAACATTATGCATAAAAATTTTCTGTGAGCCCATACAATACAAAGAATAAAAAATGTGATGTTTTATACTGTAACCAATCACGATAAATTGCTTCTCAATTCTCCCCCATCCGTAATGCATAGGCGTCAAGCAGAATTCTCGCGATGATCTGGAGAGGCAAGCGTGACCGTACTTCATAATCAGGGAAATAAGAACCTTCTGATTTGAAACCTACGAGATTTATCTCGCAATAATCTTTGAGTGTAGAGGAATGATTGGCTGTAACTAGAATCGAACCAATCTCTGCATCGTAGCAATTCTTTGCGGTGGTGACAAGTTCTTTTGTCTCACCGTTCAAAGAAACAAAAATGACGCTGTTTTGACTTATTTGTTTGGTGTCCAAGTACCAGCCCCACATGGCGGTTTTTTAGTATTACCTGTAGTGACGGGGAAAATCCAATGGGTTATAGCGATTCTTATTGGTTCGATCGTTGGTGGAGTGATGCTAGGGTTGATCCAAAAGAAAAGAGTAACTGATAAAGAAAAGAAGATGGATAACGAAGTAGCAAATCATACAGTTATCGAAGAAGGGAATGCAGGAAACTTATCATGACAATCATTCATAAAGAGAACATTTTTTTACAACAGCAATTGGATAGTCAAGAAGAAGTATTTATGTTTTTAGCAAAGCAAACATTCTGCTTAGGAATTGCTCAAGACGAAAAAGAAGTATATCAAAAACTTCTAGAAAGAGAAAAAGAAGGTACTACAGGGATAATGTCAGGTTTCGCTATTCCTCATGCGAAGTCTCAAGCAATCAACGAACCTAGTTTGATCATCATCACACTGGGCAAAGGAATCGAATGGAACAGTTTAGATAAACAGTCAGTTGATTTTGTTTTTGCCTTATTTATTCCAGCTTCAGAAGCAGGAACAACTCATTTGAAATTATTGTCTCTCGTTGCACGATCATTGATGCGAAAAGAGATTACAGAACAGTTGAGAGTAGCAAAGTTAAAAACAGAAATAGCCACAATATTAATTAAAGAAATAGGTGGAAATATATGAAGAAAATGAGTATTGAAAAACAGGAACGTTTGAAGCGATTGACGGATAGATCTGGTGTTATTAACGCGTTAGCAATCGACCAGCGTGGTGCTTTGAAGAAAATGATCGACCAATATAAAGAAGTGACATCAGAAGACATAATCAAATTTAAACAGCTAGTTTCTCAGTACCTGACTCCGTATGCTTCCGCTATTTTACTCGATCCAGAATATGGACTACCTGCAGCAGAGCTTCGAGAGAAAGAATGTGGTTTGCTGCTAGCTTATGAAAAAACCGGCTATGATACAAAAATACCGGGAAGATTACCAGATTTATTGAATAGTTGGTCAGTGAAAAGATTAAAAGAAGCTGGTGCGGATGCTTGTAAATTTTTATTGTACTATGACGTTGATGAAACAATTGAGATTAATGTGCAAAAACAAATATTTATAGAACGGATAGGTTCAGAATGCGAAGCAGAAGGCATACCTTTCTTTTTAGAGATTCTTTCTTATGATGCAACTATTGTTGATCCTTCTTCTCTTGATTATGCAAAAGTAAAACCACATAAAGTTATTGAAGGCATGCGAGAATTTTCAAAAGAACGTTATCAAGTGGATGTATTGAAAGTCGAAGTTCCAGTGAACATGAAATTTGTGGAAGGGTATGGGCAAGTGGCTTGTTATAGTCAAGCAGAAGCATCCACGTATTTCTATGAACAATCGAAAGTGACAGAACTACCGTTTATTTTTTTAAGTGCGGGAGTCAGCACTGTACTATTTCAAGAGACATTGCGTTTTGCAAAACAATCAGGTTCAACATTCAACGGTGTCTTATGTGGGCGCGCAACATGGGCGAAGGGAGTAGCACCTTTTGTTACAGAAGGCGAAAAGGGAGCAAGTATTTGGATGTTAGAAGAAGGAAAACGAAAGAGTAAAGAATTAGGTACATTATTAGAAGAAATAGCAACTTCTATTTATGTTAAGAAATAAGAAAAGAATTTTTTGAGATGCGATCTGAAAAAATAATTAGTTATTTAAAAAAATATTTGTCAAATTTTATAGAAATAAAGTGTAAAAACGCAAAAGTTATTTTTTAATTATTACTAACGTATGATTTTTAATTTTTTTGGTGGTTGGGTGTAAATGAAGTGGGAGAAAAAAACGCTAGTTACAAGAATATCATAGTTATCAATGTGAATTACATTGTTCAATAAGTTAATCTATGTAGACGAATTATTTATAAAATTCGTCTTTTTTTTGTTCTTTTATTGTCAACTGGTATTTTTGAGGTATCTTTTGATACCAGTTCTAAATTACCTTTAAACCTTGTTATAATAGCTTTTTATTGCCAAAAACCCTTTGACAAATGAGGAATATGTGGGTATTCTTGTGTTGTGGTTATAACCAGTAAAGAAGAGGTATTTTTATGGAGAGCTCAAGTAAAGGAAAATCATTATATTATCAACTAGTTGACGTATTGAAAGAACGTATCGAAACACAGATGACACCTCATGACAAATTGTTATCTGAAAGAGAACTTTGTCAGCATTATGGAGTGAGTCGGACAACGGTTCGCCTTGCTTTGCAAGAATTAGAGACGCAAGGGTATATTTATCGCCGACACGGAAAAGGAACATATGTGTCTGATCTATCAGATAAGTCGTCTGATCTGGCGGGAGCGTATAGTTTTACAGAAGAGATGAGGGAATTGGGACGGGTGCCTAATACAGTCATCTTGGAATTCAAGCAAATGGAAGCAAACAAAAAGGTTGCCAAGAATCTAAACATCAATTTAGGCGAAACAGTTTTCAAATTGAAAAGACTTCGTTTAGCGGATGACGAACCATTGATGGTGGAACGTTCTTATTTACCTGCAAAACTATTTATTGGTCTTGATCTGCCATTACTTGAAAGTAAGCCATTGTATGATGTGTTTTCTCAGGATTATGAACAGCAAGTCCAATTAGCAGATGAAGAATTTTATGCAAGTATCGTTCAAAAGAAAGATGCTGATCCGCTTCGTATCGCTGATGGTGCCCCGGTATTACATCTAAGCCGAACGACCTATAATGTGAAAAATGAAATTATTGAATATACGGATAGTGTAGCGAGAGCAGACCAGTTTCATTATAAGATCCGCCACGTCCGAAAATGATTGAGAGGGAAAACAACATGTTTGAACTATCGAAGGATAAATTAAAAGAGTTGGGTGCGGAAATAACTACGCGAGAAATCAAACAGCAACCGCAATTATGGAAAGAAACAGCTGAGATATTAGCACAGAATCAAGAAAAATTAGCATTGTTTTTTGACCAGATAAAAAAAGCAGCAAATGGCAAAAGAGTTCGAGTGATTTTTACTGGTGCAGGCACATCACAATATGTCGGGGATACAGCGGTGCCTTATTTAAATGAATACGGGGATAACGATCACTTTATTTTTCATAGCTTTGGTACGACAGACATCGTGTCTTCACCGAAAGAATTTCTATTTCCTGATGAACCGACATTACTGGTGTCATTTGCACGTAGTGGAAATAGTCCAGAAAGTGTGGCAACAGTCAAGATTGCCAATGAACAAATCAAGACATTGTTCCATTTGACGATCACTTGTGCTAAAGAAGGTCAGTTGGCAAAGAATGCAGCGACAGATGAACGAAATTATCTTTTACTGATGCCAGAAAAATCAAATGATGCAGGATTTGCCATGACAGGAAGTTTTACGTGCATGTTGTTGAGTGCGTTATGGGTATTCGACCAAACTGCCGTTGAGAAAAAAGAAAGTTATCTTCAACAATTGATCAGAACTGGAGAAGATCTAATTTCACGAGATCAAGAAATCCAAAAATTATTGCCTAAGTCATTTGAACGTATCGCCTATCTTGGTTCAGGAAGTTTGGCTGGTGCAACGAGAGAAGCACAATTGAAAATATTGGAATTGACAGCCGGTAAAGTGGCAACGATCTTTGATTCTTCTATGGGCTTCCGCCATGGACCAAAATCGTTTTTAAATAGCGAAACACTTGTTATTGGTTTTGTTAATAACCAACCGTATACAAGAAATTATGACTTAGATATTCTAGAAGAAATAAAAGATGACCAAATTACCACGAATGTCATCGCGATCGCCCAACCAGGAAACATCGATTTCACAGGTACAAGTCTTTTGTTAGAAGCTTCGATCAGCCTACCTGATGCGTATCTTGCGTTACCTATGATCATGACAGCCCAAATCATTGCGCTCGATACGTCGATAAAAGTAGCGAATAAACCAGACACACCATCGCCTACAGGTACAGTCAATCGAGTGGTCAAAGGTGTCATTATCCATGAATATGCGAACAAAGGGGAAACGAAGGATGAATGAAGAAAAAGTTGCAGCTATGAAGAGTTTATCAACAAAAGAAGGAATCATCAGTGCATTGGCAATTGATCAACGCGGTGCTTTGAAAAAGATGATCAAAGCGTTAGGAAAAGAACCAACGGCGCAACAGATCACTGAATTCAAAGAATTAGTATCAGCAGAATTAACGCCTTATGCTTCTGCTATTTTACTAGATCCAGAGTATGGATTGCCAGCTGCTAAAGCCAGACATCAGGAAGCAGGACTGCTTTTAGCCTATGAAAAAACGGGTTATGATGCGACAACTCCAGGACGTCTGCCTGATTTATTAGCGGATTGGTCCACGCTTAGATTAAAGGAACAAACAGCCGATGCGATCAAGTTTTTGCTTTATTATGATGTAGATGAAGACCCAGAGATCAATCATTTGAAACATGTATTTATCGAACGCTTAGGCAGTGAATGTGCAGGTGAAAAGCGTCCGTTTTATCTAGAATTGGTTTCGTATGATGCCAAAATCAATGACAGCACTTCGTTAGAATATGCGAAGATCAAACCGCATAAAGTGATCGAGATGATGAAAGAATTTTCTGATCCTAAATACAAAGTGGATGTATTGAAAGTAGAAGTGCCAGTCAATATGAACTATGTAGAAGGCTATTCTGATAGTGAAATTGCGTATAGTAAAAAAGAAGCAGCGGCATTCTTCAAGGAACAAAGTGACGCAACACCGTTACCATTTATCTTCTTGAGTGCAGGGGTTTCGACTGCATTGTTCCAACAAACATTGGTCTTTGCTCATGAATCTGGTTCAACATTCAATGGTGTGTTATGCGGACGTGCGACTTGGAAAGATGGAGTCAAAGCATATGTTGAAAATGGCAGAGAAGGTGCGATTGAGTGGTTGAGAACACAAGGGCGACAAAATATCGAATCGTTGAATAAAGTGATAAATGAAAACGCCACCCCTTGGTTTGACAAAGTAAAAGAAGATTCGGTGACAGCAAAATGATCACGACAGTTACCATGAATCCTTCAATTGACATCGCTTACACGTTGGATGAATTACGGATCGACCAAGTCAATCGGGTCAAAACGGTCAACAAAACGGCTGGAGGAAAAGGCTTGAATGTTGCTCGTGTCCTTCATTTATTAGCAGATGATGTTTTAGCTACTGGATTAGTCGGCGGGCAGCATGGCGCATATATCAAAGAACAACTCGATCAATCAGGGATAAAGCATCAATTTTTACCTATCAAAGGGGAAACGAGAGATTCGATTGCTATTTTACATGGAGCGAATCAAACAGAACTATTGGAAAGCGGTCCTGTTGTGACAGAAGAAGAGCAACATAAATTTACCGAGCATTTTGCACGACTAATGGAAACAACTGATATCTTTACGATTTCGGGTAGTCTGCCACAAGGATTTTCTAAAAATTATTATGCAGAGTTACTTGCCTTAACGAATAAAAAAGGCAAACGAGTATTATTAGACACTTCTGGCCAAACCTTGCTTGAAGTCTTGGAAGGCAAGGAAAAACCATTTTTGATCAAACCTAATTTGGAAGAATTAGGAGAGTTGGTCCACCAAACAATTTCTTCGGCTACTTCGTTAGATGAAATCCAATCATTATTGGATCATCCGCTTTTTGAAGGAATCAATTGGATCGTTCTTTCGCTAGGCGCAAAAGGAGCGATCGCTAAAGTAGGGAGACACTTCTATCGGGTTACGATTCCTAAAATCGCGGTGGTGAATCCTGTGGGGTCAGGAGATTCGACTATTGCAGGCTTAGCACATGCTCTATCAAAGAGCTATACGATTGAAGAAACACTTGCGTTTGCGATGGCCTGTGGGATGGCGAATGCACAACAAGAAAAAACAGGATGGATCGATCCTGTGAAAGTCGATTATTTTAGGGGGGAAATCAACGTCAGAAAGATTCGTTGATTATAAAATTAGAAAGCGGTTTCTAAAAACGAGGAGGAAATTTGCTTGACTAGATTTGAAATAAAAGAAGAGTTTTTGTTAGACGGTCAACCTTTCAAAATTTTATCTGGTGCCATCCATTATTTCCGAGTGCATCCGACGAATTGGGAGCGGTCATTGCACAATTTGAAAGCGCTTGGATTTAATACTGTGGAAACCTATGTGCCTTGGAATCTCCATGAAAAAGAAGAAGGAACCTATGATTTTTCGAAAATATTGGATCTTTCCCATTTTCTAGAGTTAGCGCAATCCCTTGGATTATACGCAATCGTACGTCCAGCCCCTTATATTTGTGCAGAATGGGAATTTGGTGGCTTGCCTGCTTGGCTATTGACAAAGGAGTGCCGTATTCGTTCAGCGGATCCTCGCTTCATGAAGTATGTCAAACGGTATTACCAAACGCTACTACCTAAAATCGTTCCTCATCTAGTCACTCATGGTGGCAACGTCTTAATGGTGCAGGTAGAAAATGAGTACGGTTCGTATGGTGAAGAGAAAGCATATCTGCGCCAAGTAAAAAAATACTTGGAGGAAGGCGGGATCAATGTACCGCTATTCACTTCTGATGGACCGTGGCAAGCCACATTAAGAGCAGGCAGTTTGATCGACGATGATGTTTTTACGACAGGGAATTTTGGCTCAAAAGCAAAAGAAAATTTTGCAGATATGGCCCAGTTTTTTGAAGCACATGGTAAAAAATGGCCGTTGATGTGTATGGAATTTTGGGATGGCTGGTTTAATCGTTGGAAAGAGCCGATCATTAAAAGAGATCCGGAAGAATTAGCGGATGCAGTCAAAGAAGCATTACAGATCGGCAGTATCAATCTCTATATGTTCCATGGTGGAACCAATTTTGGATTTATGAATGGCTGTTCAGCCAGAGGCACGATTGATTTGCCGCAAGTCACTTCCTATGATTACGATGCACCATTGGATGAGCAGGGAAATCCGACGGAAAAATATTTTGCTCTGAAACGAATGATGGCAGAAAATTTTCCAGAAATGCAGCAAATGGAACCATGGATAAAAGAAACAATCGTCAAAAAAGGAATCAACTTGAAAGAAAAAGTCAGCTTTTTCGCAACACTTGATACCATCAGCGATCCAATCCACTCGACCTATCCTCAAACAATGGAAGAATTGGGTCAGAATACTGGATACCTATTGTATCGAACAACGATCAAAAAAGATGCGACCAATGAAAAATTGCGGATCATCGACGGACGTGATCGGGTCCATGTTTTTCTCGATGAAGAAAAGCAAGCGATCCAATATCAAACAGAGATCGGCGAGACCATTCCATTGACACTTGAAAAAGAAGACCACCAAATTGATCTATTATTTGAAAATATGGGACGGGTCAACTATGGACACAAGCTGCTAGCTGATACGCAAAGAAAAGGAATACGTACGGGGGTGATGAGCGATCTTCATTTTATCACAGAATGGACACAGTATTGTTTACCTTTAGAGACAGCAGAACACATCGATTTTTCAAGAAAATGGGAAACAGGTCAACCAGCATTTTACCGCTTTGAAGCGGAACTGTCAGAAATCGGTGATACTTATTTGGACCTTAGTGAGTTTGGGAAAGGGATCGTTTGGGTGAATGGCACGAATATTGGTCGTTTTTGGGAAGTAGGACCAATTCTTTCACTGTTTGTTCCCGAGGGTTTACTTAGAAAAGGACAAAATGAAATCGTTATCTTTGAAACAGAAGGTAGATTCAGTGAAGTTATAGATTTTGTCAAAGAACCAATAGAAAAAAGTTAGAAAAGGAGAATGGATGATGGCAATTATTGGAGTAAGAATTGATGGACGTTTGATACATGGACAAGTGGCAAATCTCTGGACAACGAAGTTGAATATTGGTCGGATCATGGTCGTAGACGATGAGGTAGCAACAAATGCGATCGAAAAAAGTGGGTTAAAGTTGGCAACACCAGCTGGAGTCAAATTAAGTATTTTACCTATTGAAAAAGCAGCCGCAAATATTTTAGCAGGTAAATATGATTCTCAACGAGTGCTGATCGTAGCGAAAAAACCAGATCGTATCTTAGCGCTAGTAGAAAAAGGTGTACCGATCAAAGAATTAAATGTCGGCAATATGTCACAAACAGATGAAACACGTTCCATCACAAAATCAATCAATGTCGTAGATGCGGATGTAGAGGTCTTCAAGAAATTAGATCAGCTTGGCGTTCATTTGATCGCTCAAATGGTGCCAAATGACAAAGCAGAAGACTTTATGAGTCTTTTAATCAAATAGGAGGAATGATTCATGGATATTCAATGGTGGCAGATATTATTATTAACATTATATGCAGGGTATCAAATTTTAGATGAATTACAGATTTATTCTTCAATGAGCGCCCCAGTTTTTGCAGGATTATATGCTGGGTTAGTAATGGGTGATTTAAAAGCAGGTTTAATCATCGGTGGAAGTATGCAGTTGACTGTTTTAGGGGTAGGGACATTTGGTGGTGCATCAAAAATCGATGCTAACTCTGGAACGCTTTTAGCAACAGCTTTCTCTATTTCTCTAGGGATGAATCCAGAACAAGCAATTGCGGCCATTGCGGTTCCTGTGGCAAGTTTGATGATCCAATTAGATATTTTAGCACGCTTTGCGAATACGTATTTTGCACATCGGATCGATCAACATGTGGAAACAATGAATTACAAAGCAATTGAACGGAACTTCTTGATGGGGGCACTACCTTGGGCACTTTCCAGAATGGTTCCTGTATTCTTGGCCCTAGCATTCGGTGGTGGCTTAGTCCAAAATGTTGTGGCTGTTTTAAACGGCGACCTAAAATGGCTAGGTGATGGCTTATCTGTTGCAGGGGCAGTCTTACCAGCAGTCGGGTTTGCAATTTTGCTACGCTACCTACCTGTAAAGAAACACATTTCTTATCTGATTTTAGGATTTACGATCACAGCATTGTTAGCAACAGTGTTCTCGAATGTCCAATTGTTAGGAACAAGTGTGGCTAGCGTGGTCAAAGATTTCCCAGGAACATTCAATTCATTACCGATGCTTGCTGTGGCATTGATTGGTCTAGCACTGGCAACGATCAGTTATAAGAATGATCAAAAGAATGACCAACATCCAGTAGTAAGTCAGCAATCACAATCTGATGAGGGGGAAATCGAAGATGACGAAATCTAATTATAAATTGACCAAAGAAGATTTTAAGCAGATCAATCGTAGAAGTTTGTTTACTTTCCAATTAGGTTGGAACTATGAAAGAATGCAAGGTTCAGGTTATCTGTATACTATCTTGCCACAACTTAGAAAAATCTATGGTGATGACACACCAGAATTAAAAGAAATGATGAAAACACATACGCAATTTTTTAATACGTCTAATTTCTTTAACACGATCATTACTGGGATCGATCTTGCTATCGAAGAAAAAGAAGGAGTTTCTTCAAAGGAAACTGTTTCTGGGATGAAAGCAGGGTTGATGGGTTCCTTCGCTGCAATTGGTGATTCTGTATTTGCGGCATTGATCCCGACCATATTTGGAGCTTTAGCCGCAAATATGGCAACAGATGGTAATCCAGTAGGTATCCTTATCTGGATCCTTGCTCAGGTCGCTGTCATGGTCTTTCGTTGGAAACAACTAGAATTTGCCTACAAAGAAGGGATTTCTCTAGTTACCACGATGCAATCACGCTTGACTGCATTGACAGATGCGGCTACTTTACTAGGAGTTTTCATGGTCGGAGCGTTAGTAGCAACCATGATCAATGTTAAATTCTCATGGGCACCAACGATTGGGGATGTAACGTTGAATATGCAAAACTATATCGATATGATCTTACCTAAACTTTTACCAGCTGGCATCGTTGGTGGCGTTTATTGGATGTTAGGTAAGAAAAATATGACACCTACTCGAGCAATATTCATCGTATTGATCGTATGTGTAGCATTATCTGCATTAGGTGTGATTTCGAAATAAGGGAGAATTGGAAAGATGAGTAGACAACTAGTCTTGATTAGTCATGGTAAATTTTGTGAAGAACTAAAAAACAGTACAGAAATGATCATGGGACCACAAGAAAATATCTATACGATCCCTTTATTGCCTGAAGATGGCGCGGACACGTACAAAGAAAGATTCCTCTCCGTTACAGCACCATTGAAAGATTACGTAGTGCTTTGCGATCTGTTGGGTGGGACACCTGCAAATACCGTTTCCAAGCTAATCATGGAAGGTGAAACGATCGAACTATATGCTGGCATGAATTTGCCGATGGTCATCGAATTCATCAATTCGCAAATGATTGGAGCAGAACCAGATTTTATTGGTTCGGGTCGTGAGAGCATCGTTTCAGTGAACCAAGTGATTGCTGGCATGGGAGACGATGAAGAAGAATAATCAAGCACAACTTCTTGACTGTTGATACAACTGGATATAAATACGGATGTATAAAGAGGCCGTGTATAAAAAAGCCAACGTACCGCGAAATATAGTTTTCTATATTTCACAGTACGTTGGCTTTTATCGTCATAGGATCAGAAGTGATCTTGATCGATCGAAGAAGCTATTCAGCTACAAATAACTTTTTACTATTTACGCTTTTGCTGTTTACCAGCATTCCGACCATTCTTCGCATTGTTTTTTGGTGCTTGTACTTGTTTTTTTGTTTGCTTCGCAGGTTCAGCAGGTGTGACATCTTTACGAGGCGTCACCACTTGTTTTGGCGGATTTTGTTTTAATTCTTCCGCAACTTGCGCTTTTAGTCTTGGTTTCATGATGACATTCGTAATGAATGTTTGTAGGCAACTAAAGATCCCACCGACTACCCAGTAAAGAGTGACACCAGCTGGGGCGCTGATCGACATGAAGACGATCATAGCGGGTGATACGATCAGCATCGTACGCATCGTTTTCTTTTGTTCTTCAGGAATACCGATAGTTGAGATATAGCCTTGAAGTAAATAAGCAATACCGGCAATCGCTACTAAAACTAAGCTAGGGTTACCTAGGTCGATCCCGTAAAAGGTTGATTCACGGATGCCTTCTGTATAGCGAGCAGTGAAATATAGCGCAGAAAAGATCGGCATTTGGATCAGAAGCGGTAAACAACCGATACCACCAGTCATACTTAAGCCATTTTCACGATAAACTTGTTGCATTTCAGCTTGTGCAGCCATTTGTTCTTCTCGAGTTGTCGCAGCTTTCAATTTTTGTTGCGCAGCTTCAACTTGTGGTTTCAATGCTTGCATCTTTTCAGATTGGATCATTGTTTTTTTCGATTGACTAATACCTAATGGCAAAATGATGATACGAACGATGACTGTCATCAAGATAACAGCCCAGCCGTAGGACCAATTAAAGTTTTCCACTAAATATGTAATCGCTTGTCCCATTGGGTGAACCAATATACGGTAAATGATTCCTGAAGTGTCAGGGTTACCATTCGAATCCATGCGGACACAACCGGACAAGAAAAGCATGATCGTGACAAGCCCAGAGCCCAATAACCAATTTTTCCATTTATTCATAAAATACTTCCTCTTTTATAATTTTTACACAAGCTTAACTATACTAAAAAAGCGCTCATAATTCAATCAACTTCATAGAAATTTCATAGAAATAACCGATTGGAGGATCAAAAAAGACGCTTAATGTTAAAAAGAAGAATCCAGCTAGAAATACTTCAGTATAAAGCATACTTAGCACCTCCGTTCTCTAAAATAAGATGAGCAACGGATATTTCCTTGAAATTATAATATTAGTGCAAAAACAAGAAGTGGAATGTCAATTTTTTCCACTTCTTGTTTTTTTGACCATTGAGCCGATCAATAAAAAAGCTGACTGCCATGGTATAAGGGGCTAACTATCCCTGTGTCACTTGTTCTAACTCTTTCATTTTCTGGACAACCAGTGCTGGGGTGATCGTTTCTTTCATGAAGTGGATCATTTCATCAGGCAAACATGCACGTTCAGCTACGGCTTGATAGTCACTTTCTGTTAAATGTAAATCCATATCAGCTAAACTCGTTGGTAAGTTCAAGTGATGATAAAAAGGCAGTAGGTGTTCGATTTCTGCTAATTTATTTTCGATCATCAGCTGGACAAGGATACCGTATGCCACTTTGTTTCCATGAAGTTGCTGATGGCTATCAGGGAGTACGGTCATCGCATCGTGAATGGAATGAGCTCCAGCTGTTCGGCCGTAGTCATCGCCAAACCCACCAACCATACCAGCCAATAAAATGTTTGTTTCCACGACATCGATAAAAGCTTGATTGATTTTTTGCTGGTCCATCGCTTCCATTGCCTCTGCACTTTTCTCTAAAAGGATTTCACGGCATCGTAACGCTGCAAATTCCGCTACTTGGACTTCGATAGGCTTGATCGTTAACTGAGAGATGATTGCGTGAGATTCATACCATTTTGCTAAGGTGTCACCAATACCGGCAATCATCATCTCGCGAGGGGAGTGCAAAATGATCTTTGGATCGATCAACACTAAATCATTTGCTTTAGGGAACATATCATAGCGAAGCATCACTCCTTCTTCATTATAGACCACACTAAGTGGAGTATAAGCTGCGCACGTCGCAGCTAAGGTAGGTAAGATGATGATTGGTAAGTTTGTCTTATAAGCAATCAATTTTCCTAGATCTGCTACTTTCCCGCCGCCGACTGCAATAATACCATTGAAATCCTTCTTTTTGCATAAAGAAACAAAACTGTCAGCAAGTGGATCGGTACATTCTCCACCATAATATTCAAAAAGTTTTGTTATTGATAACTCTGGGAAATCATCTTTTACTGCTTTCCAAGATGTTTTTCCATGGAGAATCAAAACGTTGTCGATATGCCTTTTGTAAAGGTGTTCAGGGAGTGAATCCCATGCGTTTTCTTTTATTTCATACTCTTGAGGGGCTCCGCGAACAATTAAATTTTTTGTCATATAAAAAACTTCTTCCATTATTTTTTTAAAATAATCTTTTTTTATTATAATAGTTATGCTAGTATATTAGCAAGTTATTTATGAATATTTATTCTTTTATAGCTTTTATGATTACATTATTATTCAAAGGTGGCCAAATGGATGAAAAAAGGAATGAACATATTATTAGCGGCGCTGATGTTTCTACTGGTTTTTTTACCAGTAAAAGTACAAGGTGCAGAAAAAGATGAAATTTACGAGCGGATAAAACAAAGTGGAGAATTAGTCGTTGGCCTATCTGCAGACTATGCGCCCTATGAATTCCATGCGAATGTGGATGGTAAGGATAAAATCGTTGGTTTTGATGTATCCATTGCCGAAAAGATCGCAAAGGATATGGGTGTGAAACTAAAAGTAGAAGAACTTGGTTTTGATGCATTATTAGGTGCGTTGAAAACAGGTAAGATCGATCTAGTTATATCTGGTATGGCGGTGACTGAAGAACGTTTACAAGAAGTTGACTTTTCTGACCCATATTTCGTGGTACAGCAAAAAGTACTCGTTCGTAAAGAGGACAAAAATAAATTTAAGACGACAGCCGACTTTTCTGGCTTAGCCGTTGGGGCGCAAAAGCAAACCACACAAGAGGAGTTAGTGAAAAATGAACTGACTGGTGCAGAGTTGACCTCCCTGCAAAAAGTTCCTGATCTGATCAATAATTTGCTGAATGAAAAAGTTGAAGGTGTTGTGCTGGAACAACCAGTTGCAGAAGCATATGCCCAACAGAATAAGAAAGTAGCTTTGACTCCAGTAAAATTTGCGCAAGGTGAAAAAACTACAGCTATTGCGATGTCAAAAAATACACCAGAACTGAAAAATCATGTCAATGCGTCAATCAAAACGATCAATGACGGCGGATTGCTGAAAGACTATCAAAAACAAGCGAATCAATTGATGTTCCAAGATGATCAGTCCTTTCTTCAAAAATACGGTCCGTATTATTTGATTGGAACAAAATACACTATTTTATTAGCTTTTGTGGGTGTATTGTTTGGAATGGTCTTTGGTAGTTTGCTCGCACTGATGAAATTGGGTAAGAATAAATTTTTAAAGGCATTAGCCATTATTTATATCGAATACGTACGGGGAACACCTCTCTTAGTTCAAATCTTTATCGTTTACTTCGGAACAGGAGTACTGGGATTGGATCTATCGAAACTGGTAGCAGGTTGTATTGCTGTCTCGTTGAATAGTGCTGCTTATGTAGCCGAAATTGTTCGGGCTGGGATTAATGCGGTCAACAAAGGACAGATGGAAGCTGCACGTTCTTTAGGGATGGATCAGAAAGAAGCCATGCGTTTCATCATCTTCCCACAAGCAATCAAAAATATTCTTCCAGCTCTAGGAAATGAGTTTGTCACGATCATCAAAGAATCTTCTGTTGTTTCAGTCATTGGGGTATCGGAATTGATCTTTCAAACGGGCGTGGTACAAGGTGCTAGCTTCAAACCATTCTTACCATATGTGTTGGTCTCTTTGATCTATTTCGTGTTGACCTTCAGTATTTCCCGTATATTAGCTTTAGTTGAAAGGAGAATGGGTCTGAATGCTTAATGTAAAAAAACTGTCAAAAAGTTTTGGCGAGAATGAAGTCTTAAAATCAATTGATCTTTCTGTGAAAGAAGGAGAAGTAGTGGTGATCATTGGCCCTTCAGGAAGTGGGAAAAGTACAATTCTACGTTGTATGAATCTGCTGGAAGAACCAACTTCTGGTGAAATCTTTTTTAAGGGACAAAACATTACAGCCCCTGACAGCGATATCAATCAAATTCGTCAAAAAATGGGAATGGTATTTCAAAGTTTTAATTTGTTTCCCCATATGAATGTACTTGAAAATTTGACCATCACACCTGTAAAAATCAAAAAAGAAGACCCTAAAAAAGCAAAAGAACATGCTCTATCATTATTGAACCAAGTTGGTCTAAAGGAAAAAGTGGACAGTTATCCTACCAGTTTATCTGGGGGACAGCAACAACGGGTAGCAATTGCTCGAGCATTAGCAATGAATCCTGATGTGATGCTTTTCGATGAACCTACATCTGCACTTGATCCTGAAATGGTCGGTGAAGTGTTGGCCGTCATGCAGGATTTAGCTAAAAAAGGGATGACGATGGTCGTGGTCACTCATGAAATGGGTTTTGCTAAAGAAGTTGCCGATCGTGTGATTTTTATGGCTGACGGCATCATTCAAGAAGAGGGAACACCGAAAGAGATTTTTGAAAATCCGCAAAATAGTCGAACACAAGATTTCTTGAACAAAGTGTTGTAACAAAGATGGAGGAAGTAAGATGGACAAAAGTAAGATTGCACGCCGGTTTCAGCAACCAGCAGAAAATCTGTTGATGAATATTGCTATTTTAGCAAAGGAAAAAGAGGATATTATCGATTTATCGATTGGTGATCCTGATTTGATCACTGATCCGACGATTATTGAAGCAGCTTATACAGATGTAAAAAATGGTGCTACTAATTATACTGCGCCTGATGGCAGCAAAGATTTCTTGTCAACGGTCGTAGATTTTTATCAAAAGAAATATGGATTGAGCGTTGAATGCAACCAAGTTCGAGCTACAGTCGGAGCAATGCACGGGATGTATCTAGTTTTACAGGCATTACTAGATCCAGAGGATGAGGTCATCATCCATGAACCTTACTTTTCACCATATCGGGAACAAGTCATTTTATCTGGAGGCAAGCCTGTTTTTGTTCCTACCTATGAAGAAAAGGGCTTCCAGTTGGATGTGGAAGATTTAAAAGCAGCGATTACGGATCGTACAAAGGTGATCGTCATCAATTCGCCGAATAATCCTACGGGAGCTGTTTTTTCTGAAAGCACGTTGAAAAAAATCGCTGAAGTCGCAATCGAAAATGAACTCTATATCATTTCCGATGAGATTTATGAAGACTTTGCCTTTAAAGAGAAGTTCGTACCGATGGCGCGATTTGCGCCCGATAATACGATCACTGTCAGTGGTGTATCGAAGGGGTTTGCGATGACTGGCTGGCGCTTAGGGTACATGATCGCACCAGCATACATCAATCAAATTGCTGGGTTGATCAATGAAAACATCACTTATTCCGCACCGACTGCTTCTCAAAGAGGTGCAATCTATGCATTAAAGCACTATGAACAGCTTGTACCGCCAGTTGTTGAAGTATTCAAAGAACGGTTAGCCTATGTTGAAAAAAGAGTGGCAGAAATCCCTTACTTATCTTTATCTTCTGTTTCTGGAAGCATGTATGCTTTTATTAATATCAGTAAGAGTGGGCTCGATTCAGTAACGTTTGTGGAAGAGGTTTTAGAAAAAAGCGGCGTACTTTTTGTCCCTGGAAAAGCGTTTGGGGAAACGATCGGGGACAACTATATTCGACTAGCAGCGACTCAGCCATTGGAAATTTTAGGTGAAGCCTTTGATCGTTTAGCAAAACTAAATTTTTAGATAAAACTGTATATTTGAAAACAGCTATGGGTATCCATTAGAACAAAGAGGGAAAATGATCCTTTCGAGAGTGGGCTTGTTGACTGGGCAGCGTCAGGATTTGACAATGAAAAAGTGGTAGTGGAAAATCAAAGTCGATTTTCCACTACCATAAAATATTATAGACTCCATTTTATTGAACCAAAATTTTTGAAGTCCTCCCGCTTTTACGTATGCCTATCACTGGTTACTAAACTCGCTAATAAGAATGTTTTTTTGTCGATCTAGGATGGAGAGAGGGGCAAACTTTTTCGATCTACATACAGACAGTCCGATTTTTCTGACATTTCCTATTCATTTCTAGAAGGTCAGCCTATTACAACAAACTTTTTTCTGTCCTCCATCATCGGATTTTCCTGAAGGTCCACATATTGGACACGTCCGCTGGGGCTTGGTGATCGTTTGACTTCTTCCACGAATTTTTTGATTGCCTCATCGTCGCCCGCAGCTTCGATCGTGACAGAGCCGTCATCTTCATTTTTCACTGTTCCAGTGATCCCTAATTGATCCGCTACGATTTTTGTCATATAGCGAAAACCAACGCCTTGTACACGTCCTTGCACGTTCATCTTGATTTTGTTCATTTTATTCACCGTTCTTTCTTTTATTTTTAAATTAATGATACCGACTTTTTTGCTACTGAACAAGTGCAATGATCTAATCCATGGTATAATCAGTTGAGGTGAAAAATGTGAAAGAGATCCAATCAGCAAAAAATCCAAGAATCAAAGAATTAAAAAAATTACATAAGAAAAAATATCGTGAAGAAAAAGGGGAATATCTACTTGAAGGGTTTCACCTGATCGAGGAGGCTGTTGCCTCAAATGCGAAGGTCAACGAACTTTTTGTTACGCAACGCGGTCTGACTGAGTGGTCTAGTTGGCTTGAAGAAAATCAGACGCTTTCTGTTACACTAGTATCAGAAGAAGTGATGGCAACTGTTTCAGATCTACCAACTCCGCAAGGGATCATGGCAGTGGTGGAAGCTGAAAAAAGAGAGATACCGAATTTTGAAGGTGGTTGGTTGTTGCTCGACAACGTACAAGATCCCGGCAATGTAGGGACAATGATCCGCACAGCCGATGCTTTTGGTCTATCTTGTGTTGTACTAGGTAAGGGAACGGCGGATGTCTACAGTACCAAAGTATTAAGAAGCATGCAGGGGAGTAACTATCATTTACCGATCATCCAAGAGGATCTAACAAAACTATTGCCTATCCTTAAAGAGCAAGGATTTATAACCTATGGAACAGAACTGAATGAAGAAGCAGTGTCCCTGAATGACATCCAGACAACGAAAAATTATGCGATCGTGATGGGGAATGAAGGTCAAGGCGTACGTCCAGAAGTGCTGGCGCTAACGGATAAAAATGTGTATATACCGATTCAAGGAAATGCGGAGTCTTTAAATGTAGGAGTTGCAGCGGGCATCATGCTTTATCACTTCTCCGTATAGTTAAGGAACTATTAAGCTTTCTGCATTTTGCGAAAACCTCACTAGAATATTACGAACACTAGTGGTATACTAAGTTCAATTTCAAAGATAAATGGAATTCAAAAAGGTGGCAGATCGATAATTATGACAGAAAAATGGCGTGAAGACGAAGAATATATGTCTTATATAAATGATCTATTAGAAACTGATGCAGTAAAGAAATTAGCAAATTACACGCAACATGTCCACTCGACACGATTAGAGCATTCAATCAGTGTGTCTTATTATAGCTACAAATTAGCGAAAAAATGGGGCGGTGATGCAAGAGCGACTGCTCGAGCAGGCCTTTTACATGATTTATTTTACTACGATTGGCGTACGACGAAGTTCGATGAAGGGACACATGCGTATGTTCACCCAAGGATCGCTGTGAAAAATGCTGAAAAAATCACGGAGCTTTCAGATTTAGAGCGTGATATTATTTTGAAACATATGTGGGGAGCAACGATTGCCCCTCCTAAGTATAAAGAAGGTTATATCGTTACTTTTGTGGATAAATATTGTGCAGTCAAAGAAGCAGCTCAACCAATGACAGCTTCAATGAAACAAAAATGGCAACGATATTTCGGTAAAGAACAATCGATTTAAGGTAGTTAACTAAGCATTCGACCTGAGGATTTTGAAAAAAATCCTCGGGTTTTTTGTTTAGACATTCAGGTCGAGATAAAAGCCGTTTATTCGAGCGTCTGTAACAAAACTGATTTTTAGATTTGTTCCACATTTTTTTGTTTAAACATTGACTAATTGGTCTTTTTACTGTTTACTTTGTTGAGATGAAAAAGTACATAACCAACATAAAAATAAAGGGGGTGATGATAAGATGCGATGTGTATCTTATTTAAAAGAGTTTGAGGGCTTTATCTAGAGGCACTTTGATAGAAAGATCACTTTTTTCTTCAAAGTAGCCGATTTTGAAAGAAGAAAGGACCCAAAGTCATGGAAAAAACAATCAAACCATATCAATATTATTTTATCAAGCGAGAAGTCGAGCAGCTGTTAAACGCCTATAGTTCAGTGAATGATCCAAAGACAGTCCAAACAGTCCAAGCATTAGCGGCGGAAAAGATCCACGAGGTACTTGGTCATCCAAATACAGCTGTAAATGAATTTCTGGAGAAGGTACTAGACGTCACTCTAAAAAAAGAAAAAGCAGAACGACTATTAGAGGAATTGAAAGTGATCGTTCTTCCATTCATACAACCGACAAAACCGCAGATCGATAAATTATTCCGAAAAGTGAAAAAGTTAAAACAACCAGATTGGAATCAACTGGATTTAAGGGGACATACTTATATTGGTTGGAACGATCCAGGTAGCCAGAAAAAATTTATGATCTATTATGAAGAAGAAAAACTAAAAGGGATCAGTGGAACATTATCTCCTACAATCAACAAAGGAATTTGTTCGATTTGTCAAAGAACTTCAAATGTTTCACTCTTTCTTTCTACCACAAAAACTGGTTCAGATGGAACATACACGAAAAAAGGAAATTATATTTGTCATGATAGTGACCAATGTAATCAGCAGTTGGTACAATTGGCTCCTTTTTACGAATTCACAGAACGAGTGAAACGTGAGCGGTGATCTCATTGTATTTTTCTGAAAAATATGCTATCTTATTTGGTGAAGTGAATAGGTGATGGTGTTCGCCTTTAAACGTTGATCGTAAGATAACTAATGACGCCTACTAAAGAAACGGGGCTACCCCTTTTTTTAGTAGGCGTTTTTTTGAGGAGGAAATGAGATGGAAAATCGATTACCTGATCCATTGAAGGTGATCATCTATATGATCAAATGGTTATTGATCACAGCAATTTTAGGTATTTTTATGGGAAGTTTATCCGCATTCTTTCTAACTAGTTTGACTGATGTGACAGCTATTCGGCTGGAGCATCCTTGGTTACTTTTTCTTTTGCCGATAAGTGGGGGACTTTTTGCTTATCTATATACGACGTATGGGGGCAATTCTTCCCGGGGAAACAATTTAGTGATCGATCAAGGGAATGGAGGAAATGAAAAGATTCCATTACGGCTGATCCCACTGACCTTATTTGGCACCATTACCACGCACCTTTTTGGTGGTTCTGTTGGTCGGGAGGGCACGGCGGTCCAAATGGGCGGGGCACTTGCTGAGAATTTTGCTCGTTGGCTAAAATTGAACAAAATCGAGCGTGAGATTCTTGTCCTCAGTGGGATCAGCGCAGGTTTTAGTTCAGTATTTGGGACACCCTTGGCTGGGACATTGTTTGGATTAGAAGTATTGGCAATCGGAAAAGTGAGAACCGAAGCACTGTTTCCAAGCTTTTTTGCAGCACTTTTTGCGAACTTTGTAACGGAAAGTTTCAATGTCAAGCATACCCATTATCAAATGGGGGCGGTTCCTGCATGGGACCCTTCACTTTTCTTCAAATTGTTGCTTGCGGGTATTGCATTTGGTATCATTGGCTGGCTCTTTAGCCGTTCAATCGTCTGGTTAAAAGCTTGGTATGCAAAGCGGATCCCCCATCCAGTTTTACGCAACTTTATTGGAGGAGCAGTCGTGGTACTCGTAGCAGTGATTTTACAGACGCAAAGATATCTCGGATTAAGCTTACCTTTATTACAAGATGCATTTAATGGAAGTGCTCATCCTTATGATTTTCTTGGGAAACTTGGCTTTACCGTTCTATCACTTGGCGCGGGATACCAAGGAGGCGAAGTGACCCCTTTGTTTGAGATTGGGGCAACTTTAGGTGCGACATTAGCACCCATTCTTCATGTATCAGTACCTTTTTTAGCAGGATTAGGGTTTATTGGGGTGTTCTCTGGAGCAACGAATACACCGATTGCTTGCTTTGTTATGGGGATCGAACTTTTTGGAGGTCAAGCAGCCAGCTATTTCTTTATGATCTGTTTGATTAGCTTTATGTGTTCAGGAAATAGTGGCATCTATTCTGCGCAAAAAGTTGAAGTGAAAAAAGGGATCTTGTTCTTACCGATCCTTGGAAGAATTTCACGACAAAAAGAGAAATAAAAAATGGAGTGCCGCAAGGCCTCCATTTTTTATTGAGCAAATTTGAGAATAAGAGCAGAAAATACTGCAAAGCCAACCATCAAGCCACAGATGATAAGATGACGTTTTTTGTGTAAGACAAGGATGGCAATAAATTCTCTTAAGATAGCATTCGGTAAGTAATATAGTGCAGTTTTTGCACCGATTCCGTTTGCATTGAGTTTCGCTTGCCGCGCATATAGTCCAGCTCTAAAGATATGGTAATTATTAGAGGTAAAAATTGCGTGATAGGGCCCGTTCATTTGTTGATCCATTATTTCTTTTGAAAACAGCATATTTTCTAGTGTTGTTGTGGAATTTGTTTCTACTAAAATATCACGCTCGGGAATCCCTTTTTCTAAAGCATATTGTTTCATTGCAATGGCTTCAGCTACTTTTTCATCGCTTCCTTTTCCTCCTGACATGAGCAAGACTGGTGGATTCAAAGTTGCTTTACTTTGTGCCCAATAAAATGCGATCGCCTTATTGATCCTTTTAGCAAGTAGGGGAGATACGCGTTCACCATCAATCAAACCAGCGCCGAGAACAACGATATAATCTTGGTTATACCTTGGACGGTTGAACTGATACAAAATTGAAACAGTCATAAAATTAAAGAAAACGATGAGTAGATAAGCAAAAATAAACGGAATGACAGCAAATAGAGCATTTGCCCATTGTGGGAGCCAACGGACTAATGTATAGTCCAATATCAAAAAGATAGTCAAAGCGACTCCTAACAAGAAGGTCAAAAGATTGGCCAAAGAACGGGATTCTTTTTTCATGACTACAACACCATTCCAAAATAAAAAAATGATCAAAATGTAGATACCGATTGCCAAAAGAATTAATATTGGTATCCCGATCAAAGCCAATAACCCACCGATAAAGATATTTTGCGTCTCTATTAGTAGCCATCCTAAATAACCACCAAAGACAATCAAAAACGTATTAAAGAGTACACCATTGATTAACCTACGTTTCTCCTTAAAATAGAAAAATGCAAAAATACTGAAAAATAGCAATGGAATCAAAAAATAAAATGTATGATAAAAAACTTCTAAAACGACGAAGTAAGTGACCATCATCATAAAAGTCCACGTCCCACAATAAAAGAATAGAGCGGGATCGCTTTGGCGCTTGCGCCAATAGAGGATGCCTGACATTCCTAAAATATAGGTAACTAAAAATATCAGGTCTCTAGTAAGATTCATTGAATGAACTCCTTTCGATTTGTAAAATTTTTCTTAAAAAAGATAGCATCATTTAGTAGTAAATACAGCGGATATAGATAATTGAGTTACTAAATAGTCAATCAGTTTTTTCACGACGTTTCTATTATAACGAATTATGCTGAAAAAAGCTTTTATCGAAAACATAAATCTTCAAATTAACAGATTTTTTTAGGCCTCTATCTTGATGAAGACTTTTGTATATACAAATAACTGTAACATTGAAAATGAATGCGAAAACGATATTTTTTTTTATTGGAAAATATCGGTCAAGCAACAAACCAGTTGCATAATAAAATGTTAACGGCAATAAAATCTATGGAAGGAATGAACCGGATGATTTGATGGACAAAACAAGATGGACAAGAAGTATACATAGTAAAATGTGGAACAAGTAGGACAGAATGAAAAAATCAGTTTTTATCCACTCGCTTTTTTATACATTCACTGGCACAAATATAATCGAAAGTAATTCTATTTTAAGATAAAGTATTTTATAGGAGATAGTACATGAACAAAAAAAGATTTAAACGCATTGAAAGAAAGTTTGCATTAACTTATGACCAAGCTAAGTATTTGAAAACACTATTTCCTAAACAGGTAGTTCGGGATAAATATAGTGATCATTTTATTTCTTCCTTGTATTTTGATACAAACGATCATCACTTTTTAAAAGAAATCACTACAGAAAAGTCCTATCGAGAAAAATTTAGAATCAGAAAATATGGAGATCCTCAGGACATATCACCTATCTACTTAGAGATAAAAAGAAAGTTTCAAGGAATGACAGATAAACGTAGAATAAAATTAGCGCATCATGAGCTCGATGATATGCTGGAAAATATCGAGTTGGCAGAGACCACATTCAGTAATTTAGAAGAAGAGTATATTTTTAATGAAATACAGTGGTTGTTCAGAAGGTTGGCATTGGAGCCCAAAGTATATATCTATTATTTAAGAGAAGCATTTGTAAATAGAGATTCAGAAGATTTGCGAATCACTTTTGATCAAAACATCCATTACCGTCTAATGAACTTAACGACCTGGGAACACTGTACAGAAGACAATCTGGTAGCGCCAGAAATCGATGTGCTGATGGAAGTAAAAACGACAGGAGAAATACCTGAATGGTTACAGGTAGGATTGGATAGGATGGGCAAAAAAGAGATAAAATTTTCTAAATATAAACAAGTCTATAAAAGATATATCCAAGAGGACCCGCTCTATGTTCAATAGTGTCTTAAAAAATGAGCCTTCTCAACTCACACTAGATGATTTCTTTTTATGTATGGTGGTGTCGATTTTGCTAGGCATTCTGATTGCTTACACCCATATGTATCAAAACAACTGTACAAAAAACTTCATGTTTGCCTTGATTGGGTTACCTACTTTAGTACATACCATCATTTTGTTGATCAACGGTAACTTAGGCACGGGGATCGCTGTTCTAGGCGCATTTAACTTAGTGCGATTTCGGTCTGCTCAAGGGAATTCAAGAGATATTTTCAGTATTTTTTGGGCAACGTCGATTGGTTTAGCCACAGGAACGGGGTATATTGTCTATGCACTATTAGTGTCTAGCATAGTTGCTGCTATCCAAGTCATCATCTTCACGCTTCCAATAAAAAATAAACATACAGTTTTTAATACTGAAAAAATGATCAAGCTAAAAGTTTCTAAATCCTTGTTTCTTTCGAGTATTATTGAAGAAAAAATTACAGAATATACAGAAAACTGCAATTTAAAAAAAGTAAAAATCAATAAAGAAACTTGCTCCTTACACTATATAGTAAAAGTAAAAACGAGTATGCTTGAAAAAGAATTGGTTCGAACGATCATGGATCATCCAGAAGTCATTTCGATTACTGTAGGTATGGATAAATCGAATAAATTATTGTGATAACTAAGAAAAAGAAAGTACTTAACAATGAAGTAAGACCCCAGTTCCAAAGTTTAGCGGGGACACTTCAATAAAGTACTTTCTTTTTTGTCTTCAGCAACTACTGGTAAAACTGAGAGCAAGCTTTCGTGAGAGGACAGCGATAAAGATTAACCTCCCTTTTTATCTCGAGCAATTTCCTTGCAAGGCTGTTTCGTTGATCTTAAACGAGTTAGCAACAGTCAAAGATGCGATGGCCATAAAAAAATTGCATTAAGTTGGCTGGTATCTGATAGCTGGGAATCTAAGGAAGACTATCCATTCTGTTTCTTAAATTCCGCTAGTTGATAGATATCAACCAATTGTTCCAGATGATCAACATCAAAGATAACTGAAAGTTGTTTCCTTTGATTCCCGTTTGCTTGAAGAGTTTTTATCTTCTCTTTGGTTCCTTCACTTAAAGAGAGCGTGACTAATTCCTCTCTCATTTTTTCTGAGAAATGAAAGGATACTTTGAAAAATCCGTCCCAAATAGAAAGCCAGAAGATCGGTTTTACTTTCTGAGAGTGGGACAAAAGTAAGAAACACTTTTGTCTCATTATTTAAAAACGAATAAACGGTGGGAGCAGAAGCAACTCCTTCGGAAATAAGCCAAAATTCACAAAAATTTGAAAAGCAATTTTCGTGAATTTCTTCTTATTTCTCGGAGTTAAACACTTCTGTCCCAACCTCTTGTATTCACCTTTTGATAGCCAAGCTTTTCCATCATTATAAAACCGCCAATCCATAAGAGTGATTCCTTGGCTTTTTATATTCCTAATGAACTCTTCGTATAGTATAGTTGCTTCTCCTAGTCCAGCAGAGATCAATTCCTCGGTGGGCTTGACCGTTGCATCTCGCAATAATTGTTGCTTTTCACCCATACGTATTTCCTCCGAAATTTCCATTTACCTGATTATACCAAAGGAATCAGAAGGGACAAAAGAAAACCCACATACTTCGCATTATGTTAGTCATACAGTGTACCAAGATTTAGTTGATTTTCTCGGAGAGCTACAGTTTTGTTGCTCGGAGTTTTGCAAAGCAAATATCCATCAGACATAAAAAAAACGAACAATACAAAAAGCGTATTGCTCGTTTTTCTCTTCAATTTCTCACACCTAAACGACTTTTGTCTCGACCTCTTTTTGGTGACTATTTCATGATGTTAAAATAAATTACTGAAAAAATCTGTGACATGGCGCCAACCAATGACAAAAATATTAGCTTTTTCAACAGTAGAAGTGGTGATGATGTCTGTCGAAGGCTCTTGATTTGCTTCCAAATAGCCTAATTTGTCATCAGCTAATTGGATCGTTGCTGAGCCAACCGTAGTGCCTTTGTTGATAGGAGCGATCACTTGGTCATCCGTTACTTTCTTTTTATCAAGTGTTGGAGTAATCGTTAATTTTCCAGTATCCATTCCATTTTCGACCCAGACTTTTACAGGGCTTTTTAGCGCAACATTGACGGAGGTTTCTTTGCCATCTTTCACTTTGATGTCTTTTAGGCTTGGGATGCTTGCATTTGCTTTTCCAAGTTCTTTTTCTGACCAGTTGTCATAACAATAATCCATCAATCGTGATGTTTCATTGAATCGGGCACTTGGATTTTCTTCATGGTTATCTGCATTTAAAACGACTGTGATGATTCGTCGGCCATCTTTGTTGATCGTTCCGACAAAGCATGCACCCGCAAAATCAGTTGTGCCAGTTTTTAATCCATCGACGCCTTCGTGATAGTTTACAAAACCAGGTAGCATCCAGTTCCAATTGACCATTTCAACCGGTGACTGTGTGTTTTCGCCGAATGTTTGATTGGTGGTACTCGTGATTTTTAAGACTTCAGGATAATCTAAGATGAGGTGACGAGCAACAATAGCGACATCTTTCGCAGACAGTTGATTTTCATCTGTTTCACCAGTATTCTCAGGTCGATTCTCACCTAGGTAAGAATTGTTTAAACCTGATGCATTGACGATCGTTGCATCTTTGATACCCCAATCTTTTAGTTGTTTCTTCATTAGCTCAAGAAATTTACTTTCACTGCCTGCAACTTTTTCAGCTAAAGCAACCATGGAAGCATTGGCTGATTGGATGAAAGCTGAGTCAACAAGTTCTTTCACTGTATAATCATTTTCTTTATGCAAAGGAACATTCGATAGATCCGGCACGACACTTAATTTTTCTGCATAATCCGAAATGGCTACCTTATCTTCCCAAGATAATTTACCCTCTTTGATTTGTTCAAGTACGATATATAGACCAATGATCTTTGTGATGGAAGCAATTCCCATCGTTTTTTCGCCATCCTGATCATAAAGGATTTTTCCACTTTCTGCATCTACGGCAAAGGCAGCTTTGGCATTTATTTTAAATGCGTCGTCTGCTTGAACAGTTGCGCTAGGCAAGAAAGAAGTGATACATAAGATAAGACTTGCTAATAGTACAATAAAACGGGTATTTTTTTTGAACATCTTTGTTCTCCTCATTTTTAAATTGATTCTTACAACTTAGAATATTATCAGAGAGAACAAAAGGTTTCAATGGTTCTGAAAAAAACCTTATTAAGAACAAGTCTTATTAATGAAGAATCAGAGAAAGTTATCTTTTGGGTTCATTGACACGAATTTTGACTGGCTGTACTTCGGGTTCGGTTAAGCGTGATGCTGCAAAAAGGGCGCCTGCTGAGAGTGCGACCAAACTAAAAATCATGAATAATTGCATAAGATCACCTCGTTCTTTTTTGTTTTTTTATAGTATAGCAAGAGAGTTTGAAGCTACTGTTAAGGAAATGAGCATATAATTGATGAAAGTATGAAAAAAATATGAAGTAGGACAACACAACTAAAAATCGATCAGGTATTTCTTTGGTAGGGATTCGTTTTATTGTATTGATAAAATGGGATGTGGTAGACTTTATTTACAGATACAAAGAAATGATTTTTTTAGGAGGGGTACGTTTATGGCAAAAAAAGAAAAAGAATTATTATCACAATTGACTTCAGAAGGTACCAAAGGACCGTTTGTCACGATTATGTTAAACACCCATGTTGCGCATCAAGACGTAGAAAAAGATCAGATCAAATTCAAGAATTTTGCAAAGGAAGCGAAAAAGCGCTTTGAAAAGAAATACTCTGAGCATGATTGGTCCCCATTCCAAGAAAAAATTACTAGTTTGTTGGACGATCCGTCTTTCTGGCGTAGTGCCACAACGAGTGTAGCTGTCATAGTATCACCAGAACGAGTGTTTATCCACCGTTTGGGTATTCCTGTAGATGACCAGTATTATGTGAGTGATCTACCTTATTTATTAGCGATCATCAAAAATGGACATTTCAACTATTCATACTATTTATTAGGATTGAATCGTGATTCGATGAAATTGTACGAAGTAACGAATAAACAAGTCAAAGAAGTGGCTTTGCCTGAAGATGCACCAAAAGATGTCGTCACTGCTTTAGGATCTGAACTAACAGGAGGCGGGTTGAACTACGCATCAAATGGTAGTGAAGGTACGACGTTCCATGGAGTCAATCCTAAAGATGAAGAAGTCGAAATTGATTGGGTCAATTATTATCAAGCAGTCGATGACTATTTGAAAGATACATTTGAAAATCCAGAGAAGTGGCCTATCTTCTTATTTGCATTACCAGAAAATCAGACGATGTTCAAAAAAGTGGCGAAGAACCCTTATTATCGTTCCGATGTTGCGATCTCAGCTTCACCTGCACAACTTTCATTAAAAGAAATTGAAGCAGGCGCAAAAAAACTATCGCAAGAATTAGCTGTCAAAGAAGCAAGTGGCTACAATAAGTTGCTTGATAAAAAGTTCATTGATCAACTCGTTGATATTATACCGGCAGCAAAAGAAGGGAAAATATCCCATTTATTCATTGCTACATCTAATTTAGCAGATGGTTTTGGCGAAGATCCAGAAACAGAATATGACCGCCGTCAGGTGCTGAACGAACTAGCAGATAATGTGATCACGAACGGTGGTCAGGTCTTTATCCTTGAACAAAAAGATGCACCAGACGAAAAGAGTTTAGTTGCGATCTTACGTTATTGAGTGAAAACTATCGAAGTAGATGAATAGTCAGGCGTTGACAGAAGTGTTTAGCTCGAGAGAAGGAGTTTCCTCTGGTTCAGCCGTTGGATTCATCTTGAGCGAGAGACAAAAGTGTTCCTAACTTTTGCCTCTCGCTCATTATTTTTGTGCTTTAGTCGCATTGGCTTTGCGAGGGGAAGATACTTTTCTCAGAAAAATGACACCTTACAGTTGAGAGGGGATAGATGCGCATACTAATTTTTATCAGTTAAAAAATGATGTGGATCCTTAGAGAATTCCAAAGTTCGTTCATCCTTTTTTCAGATAATAAATTGAAATTTTTCGCAAAAGTAAAAATAGCAAATAGAAATTTTCTGAATCTTATAGGGGTGATTTCGAGAAAACGTTCGTTTATTTGCAAATATATCTTCTAAATAAGAGAATAAATACAAAAAAATAAGGAAAAACTCTGGCAATTTTGTAAACGGTATGATATAGTAAGAATGTAGTTTTTGTTCGGTAATCTGTGGTAGCTTGTTTCAAATAAACATCTTCCAGATATACACCATTCAAGTAATTGCAAAATATGTGTTGATACACAAGGAGGATTTTTATTATGGAAACAGGTACAGTAAAATGGTTTAACTCAGAAAAAGGTTTTGGATTTATCACAGCAGAAAACGGTAACGATGTATTCGTTCATTTCTCAGCTATCCAAGGCGACGGCTTCAAAACTTTAGAAGAAGGCCAAACAGTAAACTTCGATGTTGAAGAAGGTCAACGTGGCCCTCAAGCAACTAACGTTGTTAAAGCTTAATCAACCTATATAATTTATAAAGCTCGGAGAAACTATTCAATTAGTTTTCCGAGCTTTTTTTGTCTTGCGCAACTGTTTTATCCATTGTGAAGCTCCCCATCTTTATGATGATTTACTAAAAGAAAGGAGAGGGTCAAAGTAATTTTCTTAGGTTTGTAGTATAATCGCAAGAGAATATTTAAAGGAAAGAGAAGGGGTATTTATTTTGAAACCAAAAACTTATGCAGTTGTTGATATCGAAACAACTGGGACAAATCCAAAAGAAGATCGAATAATCCAATTTGGGTGTGTCATGATTGAAGGTGGTCGAATCACTTCTCGTTTTTCGATAGATATTAATCCAGGTCGAAAGATTTCTAAACAAATCCAACATTTAACTGGGATTACAAATCAGCGTGTGCAGCAAGCGCCTTATTTCGAAGATGTTGCACAAACAATCTATCATTTATTAGCTGACACGATTTTTGTCGCACATAATATATACTTTGACTATAATTTTCTTAACCAAGAATTGACCCGTTGCAATACACCAGCTTTAACGATTCCAGGAATCGATACCGTTGAGTTAGCACAGATTTTCTTGCCTTGTGAACCAAGTTTTCGTCTTTCTGATTTATCGGAGAGTCTAGGTTTTGTCCACGAAAATCCTCATCAGGCAGACAGTGATGCAGAAGTGACTGCGCAACTTCTTTTACTGATCGAAGAGCGTATGCAACAGCTGCCGATCATCACTTTAGAAAAAATCATTGAATTAAGCGGGCAGACAGGAATGGATACAGCTGGATTCATCCAACACGTGACGGATAAAATGCGAGAGAATCCTCCTAGATTGAAGGAAGACTGGGAAATCATCGATGGCATTGCTTTGCGAAAAAAAGAAGTAGAACTCTATACAGATGTGCATTATGGCAAAAAGGTCTATCCAAGGAAGAAACAGGCCAAAGAGAAGATGTTTGGCAAAACATTGATGTATCGAAAAGAGCAGAATCGTTTGATGAATGCGGTGTATGACCATTTTACAAAAGATGAGTCTAAAAATCTGATGATTGAAGCTGCTACAGGAATGGGCAAAACAATCGGCTATCTCTTACCCCTTAGTTATCTGGCAACACCAGAAAAACCAGCGATCATCAGTACAGTATCGCTTGTTTTACAACAGCAGATCATGGAAAAAGATATCCCTTTGTTGAATCAGTTATTGGAGCAACCGATCCAAGCGACTATCATCAAAAGTTACCGGCATTATATCGATCTTCAACGATTCAAGGCAACACTCGCAACACCAAAGGAGCAAAAACAATATGCTCTCTATCAAATGTCGGTCTTGGTCTGGTTGACGCAAACAACAACAGGTGATTTAGATGAATTGCATCTGACGAATCTGAATCATGCCTTTTTCTCAGAGATCGCGCATCGAGGAACAAACTTTTTAGCACGTAATCAATCTTTCTATGAACAAGATTTTGTCCGTTTCTTAGAAAGAAAAGTCCAGCAGAGCAATTTTTTGATTGTGAACCATGCTTTTTTAGTCCAAGAGACACAAAGGAAAACACCTTTACTTCCGAAAAGTCCTTATTTATTGATCGATGAAGCGCATCATTTACCAGACATTGCAGAAAAGGTGAACGACCAGCGGCTAAGTATTGCTCAATTTTATAAACAAATCCAGCAATTTGAAGATCCAGAACGATTGTTTGACCGCATTCAAAGTTATTTGCCGGAGAATCATGACATGCGTCGCTGGCTTGAGATTTACCGAGATGAATTAAGTGCATTATGTGAGGCACAGATTTTTCTGGCAGAAGGATTGAATGAGTTTGCACCTAAGGAGACTCATGGCGAATATCCAGAAGAAATAATGGTCACCAAAGATATGCTTGATCAGCTTCCATTAGAAGCAAGCATGGCAATTGATCATCTTCATTTGTTTTACCGCGAAATCCAACAATTGCAGATACAGATGCGCCTTAGTCTAGAAATCATCCAAGAAAGTTGGACGAATCAGATGCGGATCGATTTGGCGACTTTCTATCAGCTGTTTGATCAAATGGAAAAACAAGGATTTTTTATGGAAAAATGGCTAGAAGATTGGCATGAGAATCTGATTCATTGGTTCGTACCCGGTAAGAATCCGCAGCAAACGATTTTTCATTTGCATGATTTCCAGGCAGCTTTATTAGAAACAACCGCTTGGTATCCTCGCTATGAAAGAATATTATACATCGGTGGCACATTAAAAGTCGGGCCAAATAGGCACTATCTAGCGAAGCGCTTGGGGATAGAAGGAACACCACTCAAAGTGATTGCTTCTCCTTATGATTATGAACAACAAGCTAGAGTCTATGTGCCTAGAGATGCTCCGGCAATCAATCAAGTGAGCGGTCAGCAGTATGTTGACTATTTGGCAAATTCTCTCATGGAGTTGATTACACAAGAGAAGCGTCCGATCTTAGTCCTTTTTACCTCACATGATATTTTACAAAAAGTGTACCAACGGATTCATTTGACTATGTTGGAGCAAGGACGAGAGATTCTGGCACAAGGTTTTGGTGGCAGTCGTCAAAAACTTTTGAAACGGTTCACGTTATCGGAAATGAGCGTACTGTTTGGTGCAGACAGCTTTTGGGAGGGCGTCGATCTACCTGGAGATGCGTTACAAATCGTAGTAGTGACTCGACTTCCTTTCGATAATCCTTTGCGTCCGATGGTAAAGGCTAGAAATGCGTATCTTGAATCAGAAGGACTCAATCCCTTCTATCAGGAGTCGGTCCCCAAAGCAGCCTTGAAGCTGAGACAGGCATTAGGTCGCTTGATTCGTTCAGAAAAAGACCGCGGGGTTCTGCTGATTTTGGATCGGCGCTTGCTTTCTGCTAAATATGGGGCGCGGATCATTCAAGCTTTGCCTAAAAAAATCACGATCAAGGAAGACTCCATGGAAGAGATTTGCCATGACATCCATCACTTCTTAAACAAAAACGAAGAATAAACTTCCTGTGACATTCTTTTTTCATATCAAAAATCTGCTATAATGAATGATAGCGAACAAAAAAAAGGAGCGACGATCCTTGAAAAAATCACCAAAGAAAAACAAAAAGAAAAAAACGGCAAAAGAAAAGATCATCAACCGCGTTTTACTTGGCTTGATCATTTTTTTGTTAGCAGTGATCGTATTTAGTTCGATTTTCTATTTACGCTCAAGTCGTCCAATGATGCAGGCGAAAAAAGAAGCGACTGAGATTGCCGAAAAATATGCCGATCTAAAGGAAGTTGATCGTTTTTATTGGTTCACACGTAAAAAAACGTATTTCTCTTTGACAGGTAAAAATGATAAAGGCCAGGAAATCGTGGTCGTCATTCCAAAATCGGGTGAAAAAGTAAAAGTTTTAGCTCAAAAAGATGGGCTGACAGAAAAAGAAGCAAAACAAAAGATTGCGGATGCTCATCCAGATATCCAAGTCGAAAAAGCAACTCTTGGTATGTACGATGATCAAGTAGTCTGGGAAATCACAGGAGAAAATTCACATAATGAATTGAATTATTATCTAATTGCTTTTGACACAGGAAAAGAAGTAAAAACAATTACCGATATCTAAATTGTAAAGGATGAGTTAGATGAATCTATCAGAAAAAATTCAACGGCTAGAACCGTCTGTTACGCTGGCAGCAGCAGCAAAAGCGAAAGCGTTGAAGGCACAAGGTAGGGATATTTTGAGCTTAACTGTTGGGGAACCTGATTTTGCTACGCCAGAAAACATTCAAGAGGCAGCCATCAAGGCAATCAAAAATGGTAAAGCTAGTTATTACACACCAAGCGCTGGTATCCCTGAATTGCGTCAAGCAGTCGTCGCCTATCTCAAACAGAATTATGGTGTCGATTATGCACCTTCACAAACAATTGTGACTGATGGGGCTAAATTTGCACTTTATGCGTTATTCCAAACCATTTTGAATCCGGCAGATGAAGTGATCATTCCGGTACCGTATTGGGTCAGTTATGGAGAACAAGTGAAGTTAGCAGAAGGAAAGCCAGTATTTGTCAAAGGCGAAGAGAGAAATGGCTTTAAAGTAACTGTTTCTCAACTAGAACAAGTACGCACAGCAAAAACGAAAGCAATCATCATCAATTCCCCGTCAAATCCGACAGGAATGATCTATGAGAAAAATGAACTTCAAGCAATTGGGGAATGGGCTGTCAAAAACGATATTTTGATAGTTGCAGATGATATTTATGGACGATTAGTTTATAATGGCAATGAGTTTACTCCAATTGCAACGATATCAGAAGCAATTCGTCAACAAACCATCATCATCAATGGTGTGTCAAAAACATACGCGATGACAGGGTGGAGGATCGGTTATGCTGTAGGTAATCAAGAGATCATCAATGGAATGATCGCTATTGCTTCACAGTCGACCAGTAATCCAACTGCAGTTAGTCAGTACGCGGCAGTTGAGGCTTTGACAGGGACTCAAGATACGGTAGAGGAAATGAGAAGTGCATTTGAAGAGCGTTTGAATATCATATATCCGCTTGTTTCTAACTTACCTGGAGTAACGATCAATAAGCCCCAAGGTGCATTTTATTTATTCCCGAATGTCAAACAAACGATGGCGATTTGCGGATATGAGAACGTCACTCGCTGGGTAGAAGATCTATTAGAAGAAACTGGCGTTGCTTTGGTAACTGGTGAAGGGTTCGGTGCGCCAGAAAATGTGCGTATGAGTTATGCGGCAGATCTAGGAACCTTAGAAGACGCAGTGAGACGGATTGCCCGATTCATTGAGAGTAAAAGTCAAAATTAATCCTAAAAATAGGAAATGATAAAGGAGAGTCAACGTGGAACAAATTCAAATCATCGATTCGAAAAACCATGTGGGAGAAACAGTAAAAATCGGCGCTTGGGTAGCCAATAAGCGTTCAAGCGGAAAAATCGCCTTTTTACAATTAAGAGACGGTACTGCTTATTTCCAAGGAGTAGTCGTAAAAAGTGAAGTGTCAGAAGAAGTTTTCCAACTTGCGAAAAACTTGCACCAAGAAACATCGATCATCATAACAGGTGAAATCCGTGAAGATAGCCGTTCAAAATTCGGTTACGAAATTGGGATCTCTGACATTGAAGTGGTCAGTGAAAGTCATGATTACCCTATCACACCAAAAGAACACGGCACAGATTTCTTGATGGATCATCGCCATTTATGGTTACGTTCTTCAAGACAGCATGCGATCATGCAAATCAGAAATGAAATCATTCGTGCAACGTATGAATTTTTCAATGATCATCATTTTGTTAAAATCGATCCACCGATTTTGACTGGTTCTGCACCCGAAGGAACAACGGATCTATTTGAAACAAACTATTTTGATCAAAAAGCTTACTTATCTCAAAGCGGACAGCTTTATATGGAAGCTGCTGCAATGGCTTTTGGGAAAGTATTCTCATTCGGACCAACTTTCCGTGCGGAAAAATCAAAAACTCGTCGTCACTTGATTGAATTCTGGATGATCGAACCTGAAATGGCATTTATGCATCAGGAAGAAAGTCTAGAAGTCCAAGAACAATATGTCGCTTTCTTAGTGCAAAATGTTCTTGATCACTGTGACTATGCGTTAGATGTCTTGGAAAGAGACAAAGAAGTACTGAAAACTTATACAAAATTACCATTCCCACGTATCTCATACGATGATGCAATCGAATTATTGAAGAAAAACGGTTTCGATGACATCGAGTGGGGCGATGACTTTGGTTCACCACACGAAACATTCATCGCAAATTCGTTTGAACAACCTGTCTTTATTTTGAACTATCCGAAAGCAATCAAACCTTTCTACATGAAGCCACATCCAACCAGAGATGATGTTGTTATTTGTGCCGACATGATTGCTCCAGAAGGTTATGGCGAAATCATCGGTGGTAGTGAACGGGCAACGGATTACGAATTTTTATTAGAACAAATCAGAAACCATGGATTAGATGAAAACGAATATTCTTGGTATCTTGATCTACGTAAATATGGTTCTGTTCCCCATTCTGGATTTGGACTAGGTTTGGAACGTACGGTGACTTGGATTGCCGGTATTGATCATGTACGTGAAGCAATCCCATTCCCACGTTTATTGAATCGTATTTATCCATAGAAAAACAGCTAGCTGTCCTAGAGATACATGCTTCGGTTTTGATACAGTGAAGTGCTAGAAGCAACAGGAAAAGCAATCGCTAAACCCAAAGAAGGATTCCACGAACATTCATGATGAATGTTTGTGGGGCCTTTTTTAGTATTGACATATTCCTCATAGATAGCAAAAATCAAACTGTCTCTCAATGAAATGGCCAAGTACGAAGAAGTAAAATAGTTGAAAAAAAGAATTGCATATTTGTCTCTGGAAAATGATGGTATAATACGATTGTGTTGGTGTAAGATAGTCAAAATGAATGGCTACGCCTGATTAACAAGTTAAACGTAACGATAATGCAAAAATCTAATCGAAGCATGGAAGTTTGGAAGAAAAATCTGTAGAGTTATTTTAGTGCAGACAGCAAAAAAAGAGCAATTGCAAACAGCATGTTGGAATAGGAATGAAAAGACACATTCTCAATATTGCTTATTGTTCCCGAGTGAAATCTAAGCTTTAGATGCTGTGTTTTTTCTTTTATACGAATGTAAGCGAATACGTTAAGGAGGGAACCCAATCCTGAAAAGTTGCTGATTGATCATACACAAGAAAGAAAGCATAAATAGACACAATAGGAGGAAAGTAATTTGAAAAAACGTATTTTATTTATTGGTGATAGTATTACTGATTGTGGCAGAGAATATAATGACTCAAAGGATTTAGGTAATGGTTATCCATTGTTGGTAGCAAAACGATTGAGCACACAGTTTCCGACTATCGAATTTGATGTTCTTAATAAAGGCATCAATGGAAATAAGATTGCTGATCTACGAGCACGTTTTGACACAGACTGTTTGGACCTTGAACCAGATATCGTTTCGATTCTTATCGGTATCAATGATACGTGGCATAATGTGAATGATCCAACCACGTTTGCAACGGAGCAATCAATGGCGATGTTTGAAGAAGATTACCGTTACATGATCGAAAAATTGTTGGAGAAAGGGATAAAGCAGGTTGTACTAATGGAGCCTTTTGTATTACCAGAGCCACTTGATCGTCAGACTTGGCGCAAGGACCTTGATCCGAAAATACAGATCATTCGTAGGTTAGCGGAAGAATACCATCTGGTGTTTGTTCCCTTAGATGGAAAACTGAATGCGTTGGGAATTACTCAAGGATTCAGTAAATATACAGGAGAAGATGGCGTACATCCTACACTTGCCGGACATGAGATCATTGCTCAAAGTTGGTTAGAGTTTGTCGTACCTGAAATGTTAGTGAATCTTTGATAAAGGGTGAAACAAATGGAAATACGAGAAGCAAAAGCGGAGGATCTTCAACAAATCAACTTGCTTTTTAAAACTGCCAAAGGAGTACCTACTGTAAAAATAAAGGAGTATGATCTCCAAAATCCTACTCGGATCTCTGTAGTGGCTGAAGTGAGACAGTCAAATGGGACACCAAAGCTGATTGCCTTCGGTCAGGCCTTTCAAATAGACAAAACAGTGGGGATGCGTTCTGGGAAGCTAGTTGAAAAAGTGTTTATCGCAATCGAAGAAGAAGAAAAGGTCCAAACTGAATTTATCAAATACTGGCTACTTGCAGCAAAGAAAAGAAAGATCGCTGATTTTTTTATTGATTTACTTTGAACGTCATATTCTTTTTTGAATAGATAGTTTGATATTCAGAAATGGTCATTTTTTTTGAAAAAAGATAAAATCTGAAAAATATTTTTGTTCACTTCTCTAAAAGGACATTTTCCATTTGACACATGAGTGTTCATTCATATATAATCACTTATGAAGAGTTACTCATATGTAAAAGCGAGGAGTGAGGAAAATGAAGAGTTATTATTTAGATGGATTAGATTGTGCCAATTGCGCGATGAAAATCGAGAAAAAAGTGAATGAAATCAAAGGAGTAAAGCAAGCGACTGTCAATTTTACGACATGTAAACTGACGATCGAAGCGAGTGATAAAGATTTAGCAACAATTGAAAACGAAACGAAAAGAGTCGTAAAAGAAGTAGAACCAGATGTTTCGATGAAAGAGATTACCAAGAAAAAGCAAGAAGTTCAGGGAGAAAAAGATGACCATGAAAAACGTGCATTGCTACGTATCATCCTTTCTGCTATCGGCTTGCTGATTTTGTTCCTGTGGTCACCAGCTGAACCAATCAAATTTATCGGATTTTTGTTGATATACTTAGTCATTGGATTTGATATCATCAAACGGGCAGTCGGGAACATAATCAAAGGACAAATTTTTGATGAGAATTTTTTGATGGCGATTGCGACTATCGGAGCAATGCTGATCGGAGAATATCCAGAAGCAGTTGCAGTTATGCTGTTTTATCAAGTTGGTGAATACTTCCAAGGATTTGCAGTGAACCAATCGAGAAAATCGATTCGTGAATTGATGGCGATCCGTCCAGAAGTTGCCCATGTCCAAACAGAAAACGGGTTGATAACAAAGCAACCCGAAGATGTAGTGATTGGAGAGCAAGTATTAGTCAAACCTGGCGAACGTGTGCCACTAGACGGAACGATCCTTACAGGCCAATCATTAGTTGATACCTCGGCACTGACTGGAGAGTCTGTACCTAAAGAAGTGTTTGCTGGAGAAACTGTTTTAAGTGGATTTATCAATAAAAATCAGCCATTAGTGATCAAGGTCGAAAAGACGTATGAGAATTCTACGATTAGTAAACTATTGGAATTAGTTGAAAACGCAAGCAGTAAAAAAGCACCAGCAGAAAACTTCATCACGAAATTTGCTCGCTACTATACACCGATCGTCGTAGGGTTAGCTTTAGTACTTGCTGTCGTTCCACCCCTTGTGATCTCTGGGGCAGAATTTTCTGATTGGATCTATCGCGCGTTGACTTTCCTAGTGATTTCTTGCCCTTGTGCGTTAGTGATTTCTGTCCCATTAAGCTTCTTTGGCGGAATCGGTGGCGCAAGTAAAATTGGGGTATTGGTAAAAGGTGGGAATTATTTAGAATTATTGGCCCACACAGATACAATTGTTTTTGATAAAACCGGGACTTTGACAAAAGGTGATTTTTCTGTTCAAAAATTAGAAACAACTCTTGGGAAAACACAATTTATGCAATACGTAGCAAGTGCTGAACAATTATCTACCCATCCCATTGCACAAGCTGTTTTATCTGCTTATGAAGGTTCATTATTGCCAGTAGAAGAAATAGAAGAAGTGGCAGGAGAAGGAATCAAGGCGCAGATAGGTGGAAAACTTGTTTTGGTCGGTAATCACAAGTTAATGGAAAGATACCAGATCAAGAGCACGAAGAGTGAAGAAGTTGGTACCCTTTTATATGTAGCGCTGGATGGTGAATTTGTCGGTTATTTGGTGATTGCAGATACAGTGAAACCTGATGCGCAAGAAGCATTGCGCAAACTAAAACAAGTAGGGATCAAACAAACGGTGATGCTCACTGGGGATGCCCAAAATATTGCCGATCATATCGGACACAAACTTGGGATAGATAAGGTATACAGTGAATTACTGCCACAAGACAAGGTCGAAAAATTAGAAAATATCATGGAGAATGCAACACAACAAACCGCATTTGTCGGTGATGGAATCAATGATGCACCTGTTTTGGCGAGAGCAGATGTTGGAATTGCTATGGGTGGTTTGGGAAGTGATGCAGCAATCGAAGCGGCAGATGTGGTCATCATGAATGACGAACCCTCGAAAATCGTTGATGCAATTCGCTTATCTAGAAAAACGTTGAAAATCGTCAAACAAAATATCCTCTTTGCCATTGGTGTCAAAGTGCTTGTTCTATTATTAGGTGCATTCGGAATCGCTTCAATGGGTGATGCTGTTTTTGCGGATGTTGGCGTGACTGTCTTAGCCGTTTTAAATGCAATGAGATGTTTACGGGTTAAATAATACCTAGCCACTTACGGATAAAAAAGCCTTTATTTTTTCGAGTCTTCTCGATCAAATAGAGGTTTTTTTGTTGCGCTCATGTCAGAAAAAACACATAGCAACTGTTTTGATAAAAAACTATTAAAATAACTTCACTGATTTAATTTTTTCAGAATATTCTATAAAAAAGGAAAGCTTTTTTCATAAAATGTGCCTTTTTAAAAGGGTTTTACCTCGAAAAATGATAATAAGATGTAATAAAAATGTGTAATTGCTAAAATAATCCACAATTAAAATAACATTATATTGTAAAAATGTAAGAGTTTTATTATGATTACATGTGGATGTTAGTTTTACCTATTAAAATCAAAAAGGAGAGAACAAATGAACGATAAACAATTACGTTGGTTTACCGTGGCTTTAATTGCATTCAACATGGTGTGGGGTATGGGGAATGTAGTCAACAATTATGCGCAACAAGGGATTTCCGTTGTTACCTCTTGGTTATTGATTCTTGCTATTTATTTTATCCCCTATGCCTTAATTGTTGGACAACTTGGCTCCGCCTTCAAAGATAGCAAAGGGGGCGTCAGCTCTTGGGTAGAGAATACGACCTCGAATAAACGATTGGCGTATTATGCTGCTTGGACTTATTGGGTCGTCCATATTCCTTATTTGGCACAAAAACCACAAGCAATCTTGATTGCAGCTGGTTGGGCAGTTGAAGGAAATGGCAATATCGTCAATACGATGTCAGTCCAAATGGTGGCGGTCATCTCGTTGATCATTTTCTTAGCCTTCCTTTATCTTTCAACAAAAGGACTATCAACACTAAAAGTGATTGGTGGTTTGGCTGGTACAGCTATGTTCGTGATGTCTTTATTATTCATCTTGCTCGCTGTTACAGCACCATTCATCAATCCAACAATGGAGTTTGCGACTCCTCATATGAATGAAGTCAAAACATACATCCCTACATTTGACTTTAGCTATTTCACGACAGTTTCGATGTTAGTATTTGCGGTTGGCGGAGCAGAAAAAATTTCTCCATATGTCAATTCAACACGTAACCCTGCAAAAGAATTTCCAAAAGGGATGATCTTTTTAGCGGCAATGGTCGGCGTGTGTGCGGTCTTAGGTTCAGTAGCGATGGGGATGCTCTTTGCTAGTGACAATATCCCTAAAGATCTGATGGCAAATGGTGCATATAGTGCATTCCAGATCCTTGGGAATTATTATGGTATAGGAAATGTATTGATGATCATTTACGCATTGACAAATATGGTCGGCCAGATTTCTGCATTAGCCTTTTCGATCGATGCGCCACTAAAAATCTTATTAGCTGATGCTGATCCAAACTTTGTACCTAATTGGTTGCGCAAACGTAACCGCAAAGGAACACTAGTCAACGGCTATTTATTAACTGGGATTTTAGTCGGTATCATCATCTTACTACCGATCGTTGGGATCAAGGATATGAATGAACTAGTCAAATGGTTGACGAACCTGAATTCAGTAGTCATGCCAATGCGTTATTTATGGGTATTCTTAGCTTATATGATGTTGAATAAAGCGTATAAGAAATTCACTTCTGAATATAAGTTTGTTAAAAATCCAAAAATCGGCTTTATTTTTGGCGCTTGGTGTTTTGCATTCACTGCATTTGCTTGTATTTTGGGAATGGTACCAAAAGTCGAATATGCAGCTGATCCAAAAGCATGGTGGTTCCAGTTGGTCTCAAACGTCGTGACACCGATCATTTTGATTTTATTAGGAATGATCTTACCTGCAATTGCACGTAGAGATAAAAATAAAGTAGAAGAACCTGTTACTCAAGTATGATGAACAGAACGTGAGTCTATTCATGGATGGAGAAAAATATCCAATCGTTTGAAAGAACAGGAAATAAGCTGAAAATAAGAACAAAACGTTTATACGGATAAAGAGAGACAAGGCATAAGGATGCCTTGCCTCTCTTTTTTCCTATGGTAAGATAGAAAAAAAGATGAATGAAATGGGGAGAGTAAATGAAGCGAATGATTATCGGTCAAAGCGGTGCTGGGAAATCTACACTAGCAAGGAAGATGCAAACGATCACACATAGTCCTCTGTTACCACTAGACTTGTTATGGCATACCACAGATTACAGTGACGAGGCTGCAGAATGGTTCAAAGCAGAACAAATAAAATTCATGGCTGAAAATGAATCATGGATCATCGAAGGCAACTATACCGGTACAGCGACAGAGAGAATCGAAGAAGCAGATCAGATCATATTACTAAAAGTCCCCACACTCCTCGCAATCTACCGAGTGATTTTAAGAAGTATCAAAAGAAAAAGAAACAAAGCAACAAGACCAGATATGCCTCACACCTTTAGTGAAAAACTAGATAGCGAATATATAGAATTTCTCTCATTTGTTTTACATTATAAGAAAAAAAATGAACCGCGGTTATTGAATCGTATTGATCAACTAGGTGCAAGCGAAAAATTGATTATTTTGCACAACAAACGGGAGCAAACAGCATTTTTAAAGAAATTGAGCAAATAATAGGAGAAACCATTTGACATTTTTCGTTTACAGTTGTAATCTATATCCGTACTTAAGTTTACATCTGTAAACAGAAAGGAAGAGTGATGAGATGAAAGAAGTAACTTCCCCAATCAAGATCAGTGACTCTGAGTGGGAGATCATGCGAGTCATCTGGACCCTTGGTCAATCGACAGCACAAGAAATCACGCAGATACTCGCAGAATCCATGGAATGGAAAGCAGCCACAGTAAAAACTTTGTTGGGGCGTCTGGTGAAAAAAGAAGCGGTCTGGACAGAACAAGAAGGGAAAAAATTTATTTATCATCCTGCCGTTTCGGAGACGGAAACGGTTCGCAGTGCAACCGAGAATCTTTTTTCCCATATCTGCGCAAAAAGGATCGGGGCAACGATTGCTGACTTAGTGGAAGAAGCAACCTTGACGCAAGAAGATATCGAGATGATCTTAGACCAATTAAATAAAAAACAGCCAGTCGCATCCGTTGCATGCAACTGTATCCCTGGCCAATGCCATTGTAAGGAACATCAATAAGGAGGAATAAATGATGAAACAAGAACTTTCAATTAAAGGAATGAGTTGTAACCATTGTGTCGAACGTGTGGAAGAAGCCGTTCATTCACTTGATGGTGTAAAAAAGATAAAAGTCAATTTAAAAAAAGAAAATGGGATCGTGAAATATGATGAAGAAAAAATCCAATCGGAAAAAATCTGCCAGACGATCAATGCATTAGGCTATCAATCTGAGGTGATTTGATGGATGCCCAAACAAAAATGGATACATTTGTTATCACAGGGATGACCTGTGCGAATTGCTCTGCTCGAATCGAGAAAGAATTGAAAGAGCAACCGGGTGTTGTATCTGCAACTGTTAATTTAGCTACCGAAAAAGCTAGTGTGACCTATAAAGAAACGTCAACAGAAAAACTGATTCGCAGTGTCGAAAATATCGGGTATGGAGCAATCTTGTACGATGATGCGCATAAACAAAAGATTGCGGAAGAAAAAACGGCTTATCGCAAGAAAATGAAATTTGACCTGATTTTCAGTGCAGTATTGACGTTGCCGCTAATGTTGGCAATGATCGCGATGATGTTAGGGAACAATAGTGAGATCGTCCACTTTTTTCATCGTCCAATCGTTCAACTTATCTTAGCTATTCCAGTCCAATTTTATGTGGGATGGCGTTTTTATAAAGGTGCCTATCATGCATTGAAAACAAAGGCACCAAATATGGATGTCTTAGTCGCGATCGGAACGACTGCGGCTTTTGCTTTAAGTGTCTACAATGGCTTTTTTCCAAGTCATTCCACCGATTTATATTTTGAAAGCAGCAGTATGATCATTACGCTGATATTGTTAGGTAAATATTTAGAACATACAGCGAAAAGCAAAACAGGTGACGCGATCAAACAGTTGATGTCGTTACAGACAAAGACGGCTCAAGTGTTAAGAGATGGACAGGAACAAACAATCTCAATTGATGAAGTCAATCTATCAGATATCCTAGTGATCCGTCCAGGGGAACAGATACCGACAGATGGAAAGATTATTTCAGGGACTAGTGCCATCGATGAAAGTATGCTGACAGGCGAAAGTGTTCCAGTGGAGAAAAAGGAAAATGACTCTATCTTTGGAGGAACGATCAATACAAATGGTTTGATCCAAATGGAAGTTTCTCAAATTGGGAAACAAACAGTTTTGGCACAGATCATTCAAATGGTCGAAGATGCTCAAGGAAGCAAAGCACCCATCCAAAAGATCGCTGATAGGATCTCAGGGATATTCGTACCGATTGTTTTAGTGCTTGCAGTGTTAACGTTACTGATTACTGGATTTATGACCAATGACTGGCAACTTGCCGTGATCCATAGTGTCTCAGTTTTAGTGATCGCCTGTCCATGTGCGCTTGGTCTAGCTACACCTACAGCGATCATGGTAGGTACAGGAGTCGGCGCTCGCAATGGGATTTTGATCAAAGGCGGCGGAGCATTAGAAGCAGCGGCACATTTGAGCAGTATCATCTTAGATAAAACAGGCACGATCACTCGCGGTACGCCAGAAGTGACAGATGTTGTGGGGAACGAAGAAGTAGCTTCGCTCTTTTATTCATTAGAATATGCTTCTGAACATCCTTTAGGTAAAGCAATCGTCGCTTACGGAGAAACCCAAGGGATGATCGCTGAGCCAATCACAGATTTCACTGCCCATCCAGGAGCTGGCATCAGTGGAAAAATCAATGGACAGTTTTATTTTGCCGGTACCAGAAAGCGGTTGGAAGAAATGACCCTTTCATTTGATGAATTTCAAGAACAAGCGTTAGAATTAGAAGGACAGGGAAAAACAGTCATGTTCTTGGCAAATGACAAAAAAGTCCTTGGTTTGATCGCTGTATCGGATCAAATCAAAGATGACGCCAAACAGGCAATCGCACAGTTACAGAACAATGGTGTCGCAGTTTACATGCTGACAGGAGACAATCAACTTGCAGCTCAAGCAATCGGTAAACAAGTTGGAATCGATCCAGCACATATTTTCGCAGAAGTGTTACCGGAAGACAAAGCGAACTACGTTGAGAGCCTTCAGAAAAAAGGAGAAAAAGTTGGAATGGTCGGTGATGGGATCAACGATGCGCCAGCGTTAGCTCTTGCAGATGTAGGGATCGCTATGGGAAGTGGGACGGACATCGCAATGGAAGCTGCGGATGTCACTTTGATGAATAGTCATTTGACTTCGATCAGCCAGACGATTGCTCTTTCGACAGCCACTTTGAAGAAGATCAAGCAAAATCTATTTTGGGCATTTATTTATAATACGATCGGCATTCCATTTGCCGCACTCGGCTTTTTGAATCCTATCATTGCAGGTGGCGCCATGGCCTTTAGTTCTGTAAGTGTTTTGCTAAACTCCCTAAGTTTGAATCGGAGGATGACACATTCGAAGAAAGGATAGGGTAAAGATGAAAGAAAAAACAACACATCCAGAAAAACAGGTTTCTAATGAACAACATGAGCATAGAGAAATGGATCATGGCCACATGAACCATGAAGGTATGGATAATGAAGAAATGGATCATGGACAAATGGGACATGATCACATGAACCATGAAGGTATGGATAATGAAGAAATGGATCATGGACAAATGGGACATGATCATATGAATCATGAAGGTATGAACCATGAACACATGAATCATGAAGGTATGGACCATGGAGAAATGGACCATGAACACATGAACCATGAAGGTATGGACCATGAACACATGAACCATAAAAATATGAACCATGGACAAATGGACCATGGAAATATGAACCACGGAATGATGGATCACGATCACATGGATCATGGAAGTATGGGCGGAATGGACCATTCCATGCACATGGGGAATTTCAAACAAAAATTTTGGTTATCGCTTATTTTAGCTATTCCCATCATTCTCTTTTCACCGATGATGGGAATGGAATTTCCCTTCCAAATTACATTTCCTGGGTCAGAATGGGTAGTTCTAGTTCTTGCGACAATCCTTTTTGTATACGGCGGACAACCATTTTTAAGTGGTGCGAAAATGGAACTCCAACAAAAAAGTCCTGCAATGATGACCTTGATTGCTATGGGGATCACTGTTGCATATGTATATAGTGTCTATTCATTTGTCGCAAATCTGATCAATCCGCAAGCACATGTAATGGACTTCTTCTGGGAATTAGCCACATTGATCGTCATCATGTTGTTGGGGCATTGGATCGAAATGAACGCTGTTTCAAATGCTAGTAATGCATTGCAGAAATTAGCTGAATTACTTCCTGAGTCTGTTAAACGTCTGAAAAAAGACGGTACAGAAGAAACTGTCTCTCTCAAAGAAGTAAAAGAGGGGGATCATCTGATCGTTCGTGCCGGAGATAAGATGCCAACAGATGGTACGATCGTAAAAGGTGAAACGATCGTGGACGAATCTGCGGTTACTGGTGAATCTAGAGGCGTGAAGAAAAACGTAGACGACCAAGTTATTGGTGGATCGATCAATGGTGATGGTACGATTGAAATCACTGTAACAGGAACTGGCGAAAATGGTTATTTAGCGAAAGTCATGGACATGGTACGAAAAGCCCAAGGTGAAAAATCTAAGCTAGAATCATTATCAGATAAAGTAGCCAAATGGCTCTTTTATGTTGCATTAGTCGCCGGTATCTTGGCTTTTATTGCTTGGTTATTCTTAGAGAATTTACCAGATGCGCTAGAACGAATGGTTACGGTGTTCATTATTGCTTGTCCACATGCGTTAGGATTAGCGATACCTTTAGTAGTCGCTCGTTCTACCTCGATTGCAGCCAAAAATGGCTTGCTTTTAAAAAATCGCAATGCATTGGAACAAGCCAATGACTTAGATGTCATCATGCTGGATAAAACAGGGACATTGACTCAAGGCAAATTTACAGTGACAGGTCTCGAAGTGTTAACTGACAACTATACAAAAGAAGAATTGCTGAAATACATTGGTGCTTTGGAATCCGCAGCCAACCATCCGTTAGCGATTGGTATCATGAACTATCTAAAAGAAAAGGATATTGCCCCATATGAAGCGTTGAACCAAAAAAATCTAAGCGGTGTTGGTCTAGAAGCAGATGTTGAAGACCAAAAAGTGAAGATCGTCAATGAAAAAGAAGTGAAGCGCTTGGGGTTATCAGTTGATGCAAGCCGAGTAAAACCTTATGAAGAACAAGGAAATACAATAAGTTATTTGATTATTGGAGAACAACTGGCGGCAATCATTGCACTAGGTGATGTGATAAAACCAGAAGCAAAACAATTTATCCAAGCCCTTAAAGAAAAGAACATCACGCCTGTCATGTTGACTGGCGATAATCAAAAAGCCGCACAGGCAGTAGCAGAATATTTGGGTATCGAGAATTATTATGGTGGATTGTTACCTGATGACAAAGAAGCAATCGTGCAACAATATCTTGATAAAGGCAAAAAAGTGATCATGGTTGGTGATGGGATCAATGATGCTCCTAGCTTGGCACGTGCCACGATCGGAATGGCGATTGGTGCTGGGACGGATATCGCGATTGATTCGGCAGATGTTGTGTTGACAAACAGTGACCCTAAAGATATTTTACATTTCTTGGAATTGGCAAAACAAACAAGAAGAAAAATGATCCAGAATCTTTGGTGGGGTGCCGGTTACAACATTGTTGCTATTCCTTTAGCAGCGGGAATCTTAGCCCCAATCGGAATTATTTTAAGTCCCGCAGTGGGTGCAGTATTGATGTCACTAAGTACAGTAGTTGTTGCTTTGAACGCACTAACGCTGAAATAGTAAAAAACTGAAAGAAAATCAAAAAAAGACAATTCTTAAAATAGCAGAAATCAAATGGACTTTACGAAGAGATGATTTCTTTTAGCTAGAATAGGAATTGTCTTTTTTTCATGATTTAGTTATATCTGTTTTCTGATCGCATCCGCAACAGCGTGATACATTGCTTTATCAAATGGCTCAGCATGACTGCCGTAGAGGAACGCTTCATAATGCGTCGTTAATTTGATGAAACGATCATTCAGTGGATAGTTCGTTTCAAAGCGCATACTGTATGATACGAGATCTTCTTCTGGTGCTCTAGGTAGCAGGCGCTCACATCCCCACAGCAGAAAACGATAGGCTTGCCGTTCGTTGACGATAAATAAGTGAAGACAGAGAACATAAATGAACCAATATAATTTTTTGCGATAGAGCCCGAGAACGACAAGCACTAAAACAGAAAATAACGCAAAGAACAGAAATCTATTATTTTTTTTCAATGTGTCAGTTACACCATTCTCAGTAGTAGTTGTTGTTTCTGTAGAGGAACGTTGTGTATCTGCAGGTTCACTGCTTTGTTCTGCTGCATCTGAAGCAAGCGGCGCACTGGATGTTTCTGGAACTTCCTGTTCAGCAGTTGCTGGATTTGAAAAAGCAGGAGTAGGTTCAAAAGGGAGCCAACCAAAGCCAGGGAAATAAACTTCCGGCCAAGAATGAGCATTGCTGTTTAAAATCGTATATATTTTGTTATCATCTTTTGTACCCGTTTGATAGCCTCCTGTAAATCCTTTGGCCCAACGAGCAGGAAGCCCAGCTGCTCTAAGGAGGATCACCATAGAGGTAGAAAAGTTGTCACAATAACCTACTTTCGTATCAAATAAAAAATAGTCCACATAGTCACGATTTTCTGGGGTATGTTGTGCATCGATCTTTGAATACCGATAGTTCCCTAACGATTTTAGGTGATCTTCAATTGCTTTTACTTTTTCAATAGGAGAAGCAAGTCCATCTGTGAGTTCATTTGCTAGATTTTTGACTCTTTCCGGGAGTGAAGAAGGCAACTGCAGAAAATTTTCAAGTCGCTTTTTATCATCAGCTGAGATCTGAATAGCTTGTAGGTTATCAGGCGAAGTGGAAATTTTATTGACAGCCATGGTAACCGTAGTATCTTTTTTTGCTCCAGTTAAAATGAAACGGTTCGATTGCTGCAAAAAATAGACAGGCATCTCGTTTTGATCAGGCAAAGTAGTCAATTGGATATTCCCATAAGGATAAGGAATGTAGGCTTGACTTTTCAAAGATAACTGGGCAGTTTGTGGTGTTGCGTCAGCTTTCTGATATTCTTGAAGTCCATAAGGTATATTTTCCACTGGAGTAAGAGGAGCATTTGGATCTTCATTCCATCCTTTACCAGTATAATCAGTCTTGTTTTCCACTTTCCAGTAGTTGCTTTCAGGTTGTACAACAGTAAAAACGGCATCGTTATTATCATATAGAGGGCCACCAAGTTGTTCATCATTTTCACTGAATCCAGTTTTAGCGGTACCAGTAGCTTGATAGTTGTTGATTTTGTCATAGAGTCCTTCTTGGTTGAGATAGTCTCTGATTGGTTCACTTTTTTCTTCTAATGCCTGATTGAATGTCGGCAAATAGGAAGGAAGTGTCGCACTGATAACTAAAAGGACAAGTAAAGTTGAATTTGTAAGTAATAGAAATTGGCCTTTTTTATTGCTAGGAAGGGTAACTAACAGTTGTCTTAAAATCAAATAGATACATAAGACAGCCACGACAAAAATCATTTCTTCAAATAGATCGAAATCCCTAAAAATAGTCAACAGCATAAAGTATACAGTTATAAGTATAAAAGGGATCGGCCATAGGTCATAATCGATCACTAGCAGACAGGTGAGATAGATCAAGCATAAAATCAGGCAAAAAGCAGTTTTTGCAGGAAAATAGTTCAATTCTCCTTGAAACAATTGCCCAAGCTCTAACGAAATCTGTGCGTAAAACTGTGAGAACCAACGGAAAGAAAATGGTGTTTCAGGAAAATAACGAACAAGTGCACCAATAGCCAAAATAATATAAAAAGGTAGTCGCAGTAGTTTTGAACGTAAACCAGCAGTGACGGCAGCAATCAAGCCAATGATCAAAACAAGGGTCAAATACTCTGGCAACTGATTCGCAGATAGAAAAACAGGTACTGGGACACTAAGTATAAAAAAACAATATATCCCACGAAGCCATAGTATTTTTTTATCAGTCATCTTTCGTACCTCCCTTGACAGCTAGACGAGCTTGTTTATGTTGAATGACTAAGTGATTGCTTTCGAAATAAATAAAAACGACAGTGGTATTTTTAGGGTTTGCCTCACTAAATGCTTGGAGTGCGTCGGAAAGTCTAGGTGTAAAAATGATAAGGTGCGGGCTATGAGCATCTTTTAAATAGGCGTTTGCCTTTTTTTCATCAGTCACAGGAAATGGCTGTAATTTGGCAAATAATTGATTGGTTGGTTCATTCTGGCTAAAATGATCCTTTCCTAAAACGATCATTTTCGGATTTTTATCTTTAACTAATTGGTAAAAAGAATAATAGATATCCAATGTTTCTTCGAAAAATGGGTCATCTACTCCCCAAAAACATAGGCTGATCTCGCTCATTGGCTGTTTTTCTTCTGTTTCACGATAAAGCCATTCTTGACTATGTGCTGATAATTTCCAATTGATCCGATTCACTGGATCACCATAGCGGTAAGGTCGATATTCTTTCAATTCCTCTCCACCTTTTTGGGGGAATTGCCTTTGCTCATGGATCAACTGTTCAAACAGTTGGTTGGCTTCTTCTTCACAAAACTGGGGAAGGACGGTGGTATTGAAAGGAATCTCCAGTTTGATACTTTTACGAAACAACCCTAAAGGATCATAAGCGATCAGTTCGATCGTGACAGTTTGTAAATTGCCTCGGTTTGGCCAGTTGATGGTCGTTTGCACGCCTTGTTTCTTTTTTGATAGGACAAAAATCGTTTGCTGTTGGGGAGAGAAGTTCTCAGAAAAGCGAATAGTTAAACGAGGTAAGGGAATAGAAAAGACTCGTGCTTTTGAAAAATAAACAGTTGTGACAGTTGCTTTTTCACGGTTGATGAAGGCTGGAACAGAACTAGAGACTGCTATTTTTCGTAAAAGTGAGCCTAATGAAAGAAAACTCCATAACAAATAAAGTGTGGTAAAAGTTGCAAGGAACCAACCCAATGAATTATTGAAAAGAATAGCAAACCCCACAAATAAAAAATAGATACCGAGCAACAAGGAGTTAGTCAGGTAATTGAATAGTTTTGTCATTTGCTCACCTCACTGGTATGGGAACATGAGAAACGATATCGTTGAGAAGCTCTGTGATCTGTGTTTTGCTCAATGAAGGATCATAAAACATCAGACGGTGAGCAAATACAAAAGGAACCAATACTTGGAAGTCTTTTGGCGTAACATACATGCGACCCTGAACAAGAGCATAGGCTTTCGCTGCATGAATAAACGCTCGGCTTCCTCTTGGACTAATGCCTAATTTGATTTCAGGATGTTCTCTGGTTGCTGTCACGAGTTGTAAGGCAAAAGAAGCAACAGCAGGGTCTACGAAGACTTGATTCACTTCTTCTTTTAAGGAGGTCAATTCTTCACTACTTAAAACAACAGATAAGGATTGCCGATTCTGCTCATATTCATTCATCAATAGATAGAGCTCTTCTTCAAATGAAGGATACCCAATCTCTAACCGAAATAAAAAGCGATCTAATTGGGCTTCAGGTAAAGGATATGTTCCTTCATATTCGATGGGATTCTGGGTAGCCAAAACAAAGAAATGCGGATCTAAAGGATACGTATGATTGTCGATCGTTGCGTGTCTTTCCGCCATCACTTCTAAAAGTGCGGCTTGAGTTCTTGGCGTGGTTCGATTGATCTCATCAGCTAAGAGAATTGTCGTAAAAACTGGTCCCGGTCGAAATTCAAAGGAGTGGTTTTGAGAATTATAGACTGAAAATCCCAAAATATCGCTGGGAAGGAGATCCGGTGTAAACTGGATGCGACTAAAGTTACCTTTGATTGCTTGAGATAAAGCTTTGACAAGTAAAGTTTTACCGACACCTGGTATATCCTCGAATAGGACGTGCCCATTTGCTAACAAGGCGACAACCATTAACTGAATCGTCGAACGTTTACCAACAATTGCTTTTTCTAATTCAAGAATCAGTTGATCCACTTTTTCTTTGGATGACTGGATTTGGTTATTCATTCTCTCATCTCCTTCTCATGAAAATTGCTACTCTACTTCTATATTTTAATTGAAGGGTATCGTTCCGACAAGCAATGTCTCTTACACCGTGAACGAATGAAGTATAATAAAATTAAAAATAAATTAATGGTTTATAAAAATAATTTTTTGTTTTTTTTCGTACTTTATATATAGAAACTAGCTATTTGCAATTTTTCTTTTTTATGAATCAGAGTAAATGGATTAAGTGAGGTAGCTTCAATGAAATGGCAAAAACTATTAACAAAAAATGTACAAAATTTATTTTTATTGATCCATCAGATGAAGGATCTAACTTGGAAAAAAGCCGATCTAGCCGAAAAGTTAATGGTAGACGTGAAAACGATCGATCGCTATTTAAAAAGATTAGAGGAAAAGGATATCCCGATCCAATTGATCCAGCAGAAAAAAAGTGTTTGCTTAGTCTATAACAAAGGATACAGCGAACCTTATTTATTATTTGATTTTTTGATCCAGTCTTCTTCCTTTTGTTTATTAAAAGATTTGATCCTCCAAAAAAAATATCAGCAGGTCTATGATCGTTCTTCACAGGAACGCTTACGGAAGTGGTTAGGAGAATATCATCTTTCCTTTTCATATAAAAAGGGACAAATCTATGGTGCTGAACGAAAGATCCGTTATCTGATCTTTTGTTTCTTAAGAGATTTTCCACATTTTTATGTTGAAGATACAGAACGATCTTTTTCAGAAGTGTTTATTCAGCTATTGGAGCAAAGAAAAGAAGTTTCAGAGGTGGAACTGTTAAATGAAAATCAGACGGTATTCTTTGAGATGTTTCCTGAACTGCTATTTTTGAGAGAACAACACTTATCAGAAAAAGAAAAAATATATCGATGTATTTTGCGCTTGAGCTGTAATATCATCATTGAGAAACGTTGGGAAAAAATTGAAGAAACACAGGATTACCGTAAACTGATGATCGTCACTGAAAAGCTGGATTCTTTATTTTGGCTGACCAGCGAATATGAAAGTACGAATAAAAAAAGCATCACACGGGTGATTTATCAAGAATGGTTGCGCTATACGATCGGTATCCAAGAACATACAGTCAAGGAAGAATTGCAAACATATCATGAATTTCTGAAAAAGATACCGAATTGCCAAGAGAAACTAAGCCAATTTCGAACAGCTTTACAACAAGCACTCGATTATCCAGCAAGTGAGTGGGATTTGTGTTTACTAAAAGTATTACAAGAGCGAGGCTATTTGGAACTTTATCCGCCAGAAGTGAAAATCGTCTTTTTTTTTCGTTACGACCATGAGGAAGCGAGAAGACTGGCAGCTGTTTTAGACAAAACACTTAGACACCGAAAACGAACAGCGATTCACGTATGTACGCGAGCAACACCGCCCAATTATGCACAATTGATCATTACGGATCATTTTTTCCCACTGGTCAATAATAAGGATCAAAAAACCTATTTCTACCAATCTTCCTTTGGTATCGACCGGCTACTTTCAGATATCGATTACTGGATCGATACAAAAAATTGAAGGATATTTTCTTCGGATGTTTTGGATATGCTATAATGAAACAGATTAGTAAAGGAGGATGTCCATTGGATTTAAAGAAATTAGAGGTGCCCACATCTTCGATCACAGAGGTAAAAAGATCACCGATGGATGTGTTTGACCAGGCGAGAAAAGCCGAAACTGGGGTATATATATTCAACCGAGAAAAAGTTGCAGGTGTCATGCTGACTCAGGAACAGTACGAAACCTTGTTACAGGAACTAGCAGACTTGCGAGAATCGGTGAAAGAGGAAGTACGGATCAATGAAGAAAGTAAACAAGTACTGGATAACTTTACCGATCAGTCCACGTCAGTTGTTTCAACAACAGAAGGGTTAGAGGAGTTAGTTCAAAAGTTAAAACATTCTTTGATCACTGGAGTAACGGTCTCCGCTAAAAATTTGGATGAACGAATGGTGGCATTAGGATTCATTACAAAGAAAACAGGTTTTGGTGGCGTAGTAGACATGTTAAATGAGTTGAATGCGACTGGGAAAATAAATTACCAGTTACGGAAGAAATCAAATAATCGCACAGTGATTGCTGAGATCATTGGTGAACAAGATAGTCAGTCACAACTATTCGACAAGATCGTGATCAAGAAAGTGTATCTGCATGAGATATAGGTAGGATTCAGTCTGTCATAGGATATACTTTGAAAGTGTCAGAAGAAGCCGCAGTATACAAATAAATCACACTAAAAAAGGGAGCAGACGATCGATGACGAAAGTCTCCTCCTTTTTTATATTCTATTTAAATATGTTTATATTCTGCTTTTTTTGAGTAAATATCCGTGCCCAAAAAATACCCATCACTTGTGGGATTAAATAAATGACAGCTAGTAGCAGGATAAGTTTGGTCGGGCTAAATGGCTGATAAAAAAAGTGCCAATCTGTATAATGGAGACATGCTAAATAGGAAGTCACAGTCGTAGCGATGTTCCCTGGAATCAAAAGAAAAAGTTGGTCTTTTTTCTGCATGAGAAAACCAGTATAAAATGCCAGAAAAATTAGAAAAATCAATCCAAAAATAGAATGATAGCGGTAATCTAGCAACAATGCAAAATAAATATACGGAACTAAAAACAGGAGTAAAATACATTTTTTTAGATATTTTACCATGATGTTTGTCCTCCAAACTTGTGTATTCGATTCTCCCCCACAACTTTATTTTAAGATCAAAATAAAATTAAGCAATTCCTTTTTCATATTTTGATGGTTAAATGAACAAACTCTCATTGCGTTATCTCTAAAAAAAAAGATTTTCCCCCTAATTTTTTTAGAGAAAACGCTTATAGTATGGTGAAAGAAAATAGTGCATGGGAGGAAACGAATGAGAAAGATAATAAAAGTTGAACGTTTGTATTTGTTTTTTTGGTTTTTCCCAATTTTCTTGGCACCTTTTACATGGGTAAATGCGGTAGTACAAGGGGCAGAGATTTTAGGATTGATCCAAGGTAGCGGATTTGTCGTATCAAAGAATTTTCCACTTTTAACGATGTTTTATTTTTTGATCAGTGTGAGTTTGCTGCTTTCAAATAAATTCATTAAAGCTTATAACTGGCATATGCTCCATTTTTCTTGCATGTTGGTTTTTGCCTCGTTTTTCTCGATGTTGCCGCGGATCATCGTTGGTCCTAATGGGCTAAGTGAAAGCGGGTTAAAAGATTCTGCTTATTCAGCAATGTATTTTTTAACAATAAAGCCAAGTTTCTATCTAGCAATTCTCTCATTCTTTTTAGCAGCATTTTTTTATTTTTACACGGAAGTTCGAACAACAAAGATGATTTCAGAGCGCGGATGATACTGATTAGTACACCCTTATAAATAAGCACAGGAACAAACATGGTCGATGAGGACTCTGTTTGTTTTTTTCGTTTTACCGGAAATTTACATAAATTAACTGGATATTTACACCATCCACACGTAGGATTTACAGTACATTGGTACACTTTACTTGTAAATAAGAAAGGGGTATATCAATGAAAAAAGTATTATTCTCTTTAGGTGTCCTAGGTTTTCTTTTAGCTGGATGTGGTTCAGGTTCTGGAAATACAGATGGTTCCGCAGCACAGAATAGTTCGGGTAATTCAAATGAACAAGTAAAAATCGTTGCGGTTGGCTCAACCGCTTTACAACCATTAGTTGATGCGGCACAAGAAAGCTTCGTGCAAGAAAATCCCAATTATCAGATTTCTGTCCAAGGTGGTGGGAGCGGAACAGGCTTGAGCCAAGTTGAAGCCGGAGCGGTCACAATCGGTAACTCCGATGTTTTCGCTGAAGAAAAAGACGGTGTCGATGCCAGCAAGCTAGTGGACCATAAAGTTGCTGTTGTTGGAATGGCACCGATCGTCAACAAAGATACTGGTGTAAAAAATATCACCAAACAAGAATTGATCGACATCTTTACAGGTAAAATCACAAATTGGAAAGATCTAGGCGGAAAAGATGAAAAAATCAGTGTAATCAACCGAGCAAATGGTAGTGGTACCAGAGCAACATTTGAAAAATGGGGTTTAGATGGCGCTACTCCTATCCAATCACAGGAGCAAGATTCTTCTGGCACAGTTCGCCAGATCGTGGCCCAAACGCCAGGCTCGATCAGCTATTTAGCATTTTCTTACTTGGATGACACGACACAAGCGTTAAGCATTGATGGTGTAGAACCTAAGGAAGAAAACGTTGCAGACAACAGTTGGAAGATCTGGTCGTATGAACATATGTATACAAATGGTAAACCTTCCCAAGAAGTGAAGAAGTTTTTAGACTACATGATGAAAGAGGATGTTCAACAAGGCGCAGTCAAAGAACTAGGTTATCTGCCGATCACTTCAATGAAAGTCGAACGTGATGCGAAAGGAAATTTAAAATAAGTTACCCCAAGGCTGGTACAGAAGTATCTCACTCATAAAGAGTGGCTTCTGTTCCAGCTTTTTTACTTCGTAGAATATAAGTGACAGTGTGCCTTGATAGGTATGCTTTTTTTTGCTTGAGCAACTGGCATATGACAGGAATGAAAGACATTTATCAGCCGTTTCATAGGCTTTTTTTCGATGATTGTATTATTGTATTCATAAGAATAACAATCGAGGTAAAAAATCATGGAAAAATTCAGAAAAAGAAGCAAGAATGAATTCGATCAAAATGAGAAAAATCCTGTTACCCGTTACGCCCCCGATTATCATGAGGGGCTTTCAGAAAAAATAGTCGCAGAGAGAATACAAGATCATGCGACAAACCAGACGATAGATACCTCATTTAAAAGTAACAAGGAAATTGTTTTTCAAAATACATTCACATATTTCAATTTGATTTTTATGGTTTTAGCCATTTTATTATGTTTAGTCGGATCTTATAAAAATCTCACTTTTTTACCGGTAATCTTAGCGAATACGGGAATCGCCATCTACCAAGAAATCCGTTCAAAAAAAATCTTGGACAATTTGACCGTATTGTCTGCTGCCAAAGTAACGGTCATTAGAGAGGGAAAAGAAAAGAAGATCGATATTGAATCGTTAGTATTAGATGATGTAGTACTTCTTGAAACGGGGCAACAAATACCAGCAGATGCCACCGTGTTAGAAGGAAAACTGCAGGTCAATGAAGGCTTATTAACAGGTGAAGCAGATGAGATCACTAAAGAGATTGGCGATTCTTTGATGTCAGGAAGTTTTATTATTTCCGGCAAGGCCTATGTTCAATTGGAAAGAGTTGGATATGATTCTTACATCTCGCAACTGACAGTAAAAGCAAAGAAAATGGGTGAAGGGGAACAATCTGAAATGATCGCTTCCTTGAATAAACTCATCAAATGGATCGGGATCATCATTATTCCCTTAGGCCTTACCCTCTTTGGACAAAGCTACTTTGTAAACGAGGATACGATCAAAGAAAGTATCGTAGCAATGGAAGCAGCGTTGATCGGTATGATCCCCGAAGGCTTGTATTTGTTGACGACGATCGCTTTAGCAATGAGTGCCAGCCGATTAGCGAAGGAACGAGTCCTTTTGCATAATATGAAAAGTATTGAAACATTAGCTAGAGTAAACGTCCTATGTGTCGATAAAACAGGTACGATCACAGAAAATCGGATGACTGTTCAAAAATTGCTTGTTGCAAAAAATGAGACTGCTCAAAAAAACAGCGAGAAAATCAAAGGGTTGATTTCTGATTACGCAAAAGCGATGGCCAGCGACAATGTGACGATGGAAGCCATCCAAGATTATTTTACGGACTACACAGATCAAGAAGTACGAACAGTTCAACCATTCTCATCCGTGCAGAAATTCAGTAGTGTATCTTTTTCTGAGGGAACCTATGTATTAGGGGCTCCAGAAATGGTTTTACGGGATCAGTTTTCAAAATATCAAGAGGAATTCAGTCACTATACTGAACAGGGCTATCGCGTGTTGGTTTTTGGAGCCTATCCACAAGAACTCACAGAAATGGTCTTAGAAGCAGAGGTAACACCATTAGGCTATATTCTGATCACTAATCCTATACGAAAAGAAGCACCAGCAACATTCGCTTATTTTAAAGAACAAGGTGTAGCGATCAAAGTGATCTCAGGGGATAATCCGCAAACTGTTTCTAGCGTAGCCAAACAAGCAGGAATCGCAAATGCTGAAAAATATATCGATGTTTCTCAGTTAGCAGAGGAAGAATATGGTAAAGCAGTTGAGGAATATACCGTTTTTGGGCGTGTGAAACCAGAACAAAAAATGAGATTTGTGCAACTGTTAAAGGAAAAAAATACTGTAGCAATGACAGGTGATGGCGTAAATGACATTTTGGCGATGAAAGAAGCAGATTGTAGTATTGCCATGGCTTCAGGAAACGAGGCAACGATCCAAGCAGCACAAGTTGCGTTACTCGATTCTGATTTCTCAAAAATGCCTGAGATCGTAGCAGAAGGACGTCGTGTGGTAAATAACATTGAGCGTTCTGCTAGTTTATTTTTAGTCAAAAATATTTTTTCTTTTTTGCTTTCCGTATTTTCTATTTTATTTGCACTGACGTATCCACTTGAACCTTCTCAAATTACATTGATTAGTTTATTCACGATTGGTGTGCCATCCTTTTTACTTGCACTTGAAGAAAACAAGAACCGGATTGAAGGAAAATTCATGTTCAATGTGATGGCAAAAGCAATCCCTGGCGGTTTGACTGATATGATGGTCGTAGGTGCCTTAGTCGTGAGTGGTGTGAGCTTGCAGCTCAACAAAACAGACGTCTCCACAGCGTCTACGATGTTGCTGACGGCCGTTGGGTTTTTAGTTCTATATAAAATCTGTCAGCCACTGAATCGGTTTAGAGGGAGAATTATTTTATTTTGTGCAGGAGGAATCGTCTTTTCAGTTATTTTTCTCCATAAACTATTTTCTATATCGGCAATCTCCGCAGTCTCAATTTTGTTACTGATCATTTTGTTTTTTGCAGCAGAATCTATTTTTAGACAACTGTCGCAACTGATCGAAAAATACAGTCGATTGAAAAATGACCAAAGAAAACGAACGTTTATAGAGTGGTTGAAGGACTTATTTCGGATCAAATTTGACGAACCGAAAGAATAAATGCGAGTGAGATAAAGGGAAGAAAAGAACGTGGGACAAAAGTAAGAAACACTTTTGTCCCACGTTCTTTAAAACGAATAAACGATGTGAGCAGAAGCAACTCCTTCGAAAAACAAGCCGACACTTACAAAAATTTAAAAGGTAATTTCTGTGAACCTCTTCTTATTTCTCGGAGAGAGATACTTCTGTTCCGGTCTCGATTCAACTTGGAAATTTTGATTGTAAAGCGGGGATCGTGACTGTAAAAGTAGAGCCAGTTCCTGGATGACTGTCTACTAGGATTTCCCCGCCTAATAGATTGACATAATCTTTTACGATCGCTAGGCCTAGACCAGTTCCACCTGAGTGTCGGCTCCTGGCTTTATCCACTCGATAAAAACGTTCAAAAATCCGTTCTTGGTCTTCCTTATCAATACCAATGCCGAAATCTTGGACTGAAAAGGTTAATTTGTTCGTGACTTGATAGCGAATGATGATCGTGCTTGATTCTTTTGAATACTGGATGGCATTTTCGACTAGATTTTTAATGATCGGATATAATAGATCTGTCTGCGTAGTGAATGATACATCTTCCCCAAACAGTTGGATGGTCAACTGTTTTTTCTCGATCGTTGGCTGATAACTTTGGATGATCTGGTGGAAATAAGGATCCAGATAAATCGTCTGTGTCTCGTAAGGTGTTTCTTCATCTTTTGACAGTTGGATGATTTCTCGAATCAACTTATCTAATCGGATGGCATCCTTTTGCATGATCAAAAGAAAGTCCGTCAATGTTTTCGGGTCGTCTTTTGCTCCGTCCAGCAAAGTCTCAGTAAAACCAATCAAAGAAGTGACTGGAGTCTTTAATTCATGAGAGACATTTCCAACAAAGTCTTTTTGAAGTTTTTCTAAACGTCTGATTTTAGTTAGATCATACGCGACCCCCAATATTTGTCCAGTTTCTTCTGAACTATTAAAATAGCGAAGGCTGATGTCCAACGTTTGTTGTCCTTCAGAAATCGTGATTTCTTTGTGTACAAGCGGTTCAGTCGGGGTAACTTGATGGATCAGCTGGATCAATTTTGGTTCTTGGATGATCTCTGTGTAGCGTTCATTGGGGCGAAAGTGACTTACACCTAAATGGCTTTGCATTTTTGGATTAAGCAAACGTAATCGTGATTCTGAATCAATGAGGAAGACACCGATCATCAATTCGTTCAAAAGTGAATATAATTGTTCTTCAGTGGTGGTATACGCACGATACATTTTACTCATTTGTTCACTTAACTCGTTGATCGTTTGATACAATTCTTCCCACTGATCGGATGTTTGCATAATGATTTCCGTCTTGTCTGGATTATTGACCATCTTTTTCAAGACTGGTAAAACTGTCTTGAGTGGTTGATTTCGCTGATAGGCCAAGTAATAGATCATACTGGTCAAAACAATGAAAAAAATCAAGAAAAAGAAGAAGACCCACCGACGAAAGTTTTCTGTTCGAGGTAAGAAGCCACTCGTTGGTTCTGCGATTCGAATAATTGCTTCAAGTTGCCCGTTTACTTTGATTGGTAATGCTACATAGAGCAGTTCTTCATTCAATGTCGTACTCATTCTCAATGAGGTGCCAAGTGTCCCACCATTCAATACCGCTTTGATCTCAGGACGGTCATCCCTCGATTGATCCAACGATTGATCCGTTGTATCAAATAAGACTTTTCCATTAGAATCCAGCAACGTGATCCGTTCGTTCGATTGATGGACAAATTCTGTTAAAATATTTTTATTCTGTTGAGAAGTCAAATCTTCTACATCCAGTTGTTGGGTCAACAGCTGTGCTTTCTTTATCAGATAACTTTCTTGCTGTTCGATGATCTGTTGTTGAAAGTAATGTGAGATCATCTGCCAACCACCAAAAAAGAGCCCAATCAAAAGGATAAGAAAGAATGCGCGTTCGGATAATTTTTTCCAGTTCATATCTTTGGTTCCTGAAACTTATAGCCAAAACCACGAACAGTGATCAAATATTTGGGATGTTTCGGATCTCTTTCAATTTTTTCTCGTAAATGGCTGACATGAACATCTACGATCCGGCTTTGACCAGCAAAATCGAAATTCCAAATGCGATCAAGTAATGTATCACGATCAATCACACGATCTTTTCGTTTCATAAAATAAACAAGTAATTCAAATTCTTTTGGCGTCAACTCGATTGGACGATCATCGACCGTCACCTGATAATTCGTTAGATCAGCTGTGATCTGTCCACTCGACAAGTACTCAGGTTCTGCTTCTACTGTTTGGCTGTTCCGAGGTTCGACCCGTCGAAAAATAGCTTTCATCCGCGCTAGTACTTCTCTAGGGCTGAATGGTTTTGTCAAGTAATCATCGGCGCCGATTTCTAGTCCAATGATTCGATCCACTTGGTCATCTTTGGCTGTGAGTATCAAAATCGGTGTGTCGATTTTTTCTTGTCTTAGTTTTTGAGTAATTGCTATCCCGTCGATGGAAGGGAGCATGACGTCCAGAATAATAAAATCAAATGATTGCTCAAGAGCAAGATCAAGACCGATTTGTCCGTCATCTGCACTAATAACTTTGTAGCCTTCTTTTTCCAAGTTGAAGGTTAGTAATGTGACGATCGAAGGCTCATCATCTACGACTAATACTTTTTTCATAAATTCTCCTTTTGCGAACAGTCTGTTTGGTTTATCTAAACAAGCAAAGCTTGTTGAATGCTTGCCGCTTCAAGTTGCTTACTTTTTTGAATGGTTGGAACAACGATCCAAGAAAAGCTTCAGCTATTCGGCTGTTCTTATTTTAGCATATAATCAATAGTAAGTACTATTTTACTCACTGAATAAATGGTATAATGGGAAGGCACTTGTTGGATAAGGAGGAAAGTAACGATGATCGGTATCAGTGCTTGTTTAGGCGGTCTAATCTGCCGCTATGATGGTCAGCAAAAAGCTGTTCCTGCATTAAAAAAACTGGTAGATGAAGGAAAAGCGATCATGGTTTGTCCAGAAGTGATGGGTGGATTGCCTACGCCGAGACCGCCCGCAGAAATTGTCGGTGGGAATGGTATGGCTGTTTGGCATGGCCACGCTAAGGTTGTGACGGTGACAGGTGAAGATGTGACAAAGGCCTATCAAGAAGGCGCAGTTAAAGCCTATCAAAAATTACGTGAACATAAAATAGACACCGTCATAATGAAAGCGAAAAGTCCTTCATGCGGGGTCCATCTTATTTATGATGGTTGTTTTACTGGAACTCTTGAAGAAGGCATGGGGGTAGCGACTGCCTATTTTATCCAACAACAAATGACCGTACTCTCAGATGAAGAATGGTTGGAAATGCGAGGTGAATCGAATGGAAATCGAGAAAACGAACCGAATGAATGCACTTTTTGAATTTTATTCCACCCTTCTGACCGAAAAGCAAATGAACTATATGGAATTGTATTATGCAGACGATTTTTCATTAGGAGAAATAGCGGAAGAGTATGAAGTGAGTCGCCAAGCCGTTTATGATAATATCAAACGGACAAGTAAAATTTTAGAAGATTATGAAAAAAAGTTGCATCTTTTTTCTGACTATATCGTTCGTGAACAATTTTTAGAAAAAATGACTACTTATGTGAAGGAAACTTATCCAAAAGATGAGACCCTTCTTGATTTGATCAAACAGATCCAAGAAATCGAAGAATAAAGGAATGAAGAAAATATGGCATTTGAGAACTTAACAGAGCGCCTGCAACAGGCGATGAGTAAATTAAGAAAAAAAGGAAAAGTATCAGAAGCTGACGTCAAAGAAATGATGCGGGAAATCCGCCTTGCTTTGCTGGAAGCCGATGTCAACTTACAAGTCGTAAAAGATTTTACGAAACGAGTAAGAGAACGCGCAGTTGGCGCAGAAGTGTTGGAAAGTCTATCACCCGCACAACAAATCGTTAAGATCGTTGATGAGGAATTAACGATCACTCTGGGCTCAGAAACAGTGGAATTGAACAAGTCTCCTAAGATCCCTACAGTTATCATGATGGCTGGTCTCCAAGGGGCTGGGAAAACGACTTTTACTGGTAAATTAGCCAATTATTTAAAGAAAAATGAAAATGCACGTCCATTACTGATTGCAGGAGACGTGTATCGTCCAGCAGCGATCGATCAATTAAAAGTATTAGGCCAACAATTAGATGTACCGGTATTTGATATGGGTACAGATGTCAGTCCAGTCGAGATCGTCCGTCAAGGGATGGAAGTAGCCAAAGAAAAGAAAAATGATTATGTCTTGATCGATACGGCCGGACGTTTGCATATTGATGAAACGTTGATGGATGAATTGAAGCAAATCAAAGAACTAACTCAGCCAAATGAAATTTTACTGGTTGTCGATGCGATGACTGGTCAAGATGCTGTCAATGTAGCAGATAGTTTCAATCAACAATTAGGGATCACTGGGGTAGTCATCACCAAATTAGATGGTGATACTCGTGGTGGTGCGGCACTTTCGATTCGTTCAGTGACTGGAGCGCCAATCAAATTTGTTGGTTCTGGAGAAAAATTAACTGATTTAGAAGTCTTCCATCCAGACCGTATGGCAAGCCGTATCCTTGGAATGGGTGACATGTTGACACTGATCGAAAAAGCGCAACAGGACTATGATGAGAAAAAAGCGGAAGAACTTGCAAAGAAAATGCGGGAAAACTCATTTGATTTCAATGACTTTATCGAACAATTGGATCAAGTGATGGGCATGGGACCTCTGGAAGATATCATCAAAATGATCCCAGGAATGAATCAAGTACCTGGCATTGAAAATGTCAAAGTCGATCCTAAAGATGTGGAACGCAAAAAAGCAATGGTTTATTCAATGACACCAGCTGAAAGAGAAAACCCTGATCTATTGAATCCAAGTCGCCGCAGACGGATCGCCGCAGGTTCTGGGAATAGTGTGGTCGAAGTCAATCGTATGATCAAACAGTTCAAAGAATCACGTAAAATGATGCAGCAAATGTCTAAAGGAGATATGAATATCCCTGGTATGGACCAAATGTTTGGCACGGGCGTCAAAGGAAAACTTGGTAAAATGGCGATGAACCGTATGATCAAGAAAAACAAAAAGAAAAAGAAAAAACGTAAATAAACGTAATTAATAGTAGAGAAGAAGGACTTCAGAGTGATCGGATCACCACGTGGTCCTCTCTTTTTTTATAAAAAATAGAATTAGAGGTGAACCTAGTGAAAAAAAGATGTGCATGGAGTGAACAGACAGAAAGTATGCGGATCTATCATGATACCGTTTGGGGTGTTCCCGAATATGACGACCAGAGGCTTTTTCGCAAATTGATGTTAGATATCAATCAGGCGGGGCTGAGCTGGCAGACGATCCTCAATAAAAGCGAAGCATTTGATGTGGCGTATGATTCATTTGCCATTGAAAAAGTAGCGCGATACCAAGAAGATAAGATCAATGAATTGATGGAAAACAAAGGAATCATTCGCAATCGTCGTAAGATCGAAGCAGCCATCGCCAATGCAAAAGCTGTTCAACAAATCCAAGCGGAATTTGGTAGCTTCTCAGACTATCTATGGGGATTCACGGATCAGAAAGTGATCAATCTTTCTTATCTTGAACAAGCAGATATTCCAACGACTAGCCCGTTATCTGACAAACTGGCAAAAGAGTTGAAAAAAAGAGGGTTTAAATTTATCGGTAGCACAACGCTCTATGCGTTCTTAGAAGCAGTCGGCATCATCAATGACCATGTGGACGGTTGTTTTAGAAAACAGGAAATAGCACGCAAGGAATAGAGGAGGAAGAAGATGGGGAGAATACTATTTTATGGTGCGGTCAGTCTAGATGGCTATCTCGCGACCAAAGAGGACAGCCTGCAATGGCTCTTCGATACTCCAACAGGTATCGGTACGACGTATGAAGCTTTCTATAAGCAGATAGATGTGACGGTCATGGGAAGAAGGACATATGAGGAAGCCAAAAAATACTTGGAAACAGATGCGCTTTATCCAGATAAACGCAACATCGTTTTTTCCTCAAACAAGGAACTGAAATTAGAAGATGCAACGGTTGTGCACGATGACCCAGTAGGCGTTGTTGAACAATTGAAAAATAATCCTGACACAACTGTCTGGGTGGTTGGTGGCGGCACATTATTAAGACCGTTGATTGAACATCAGCTGATTGATGAATGGTATATTCAAATTGCTCCAGTACTTTTAGGAAACGGTATTCGCCTGTTTCAAGAAGGAAAGTATGATGAACGACTAAAACTGACTGATAGCCAACGGTTTGGTGAATTCATCGAACTGCACTATATCAAAAACCAGTAGCGAATGTGGGACAAAGCTAAAAATCAGTTTTGCTATAGGCTCTCGAATAAACGGCGAGAGCAAAAAGCAACTCCTTCTTAAATAAGCCGAAATTTACAAAAATTTGAAAAGCAATTTTCGTTAATTTCTTCTTATTTTTCGGAGTTAAACACTTCTGTCCCAGCCTCTCTCAAATAAACGGTGTCAAAAAGTCAGGTTTTTCTCTCCAATTTCTCAAAACTAAACGACTTTTGTCTCAACCTCCATTTGACGAGTATTTATAGAACAAAAAGACCACATAATCATAGGAATAGGAGGAGCATCGTAAGCAATTGAACGTGGTTCCTCAACTATTCTGTGATTAAGTGGTCTTTTCTTTTATCGTAGCCAGTCTCGTTCTCATTAGTTGTGATAAGCACGAATGTTGACAGGCGGTTAGTCAATCTACTAGTAAATAATATTAATCAGCTAATTTATTAGCAAAAGCTAAATACGCATCTAAAATTGTTTGGAAGAAGTTCAAAGTACCTTCAACTACGTTACCATTTTCGTCAACTAAGTTAGCGATATTGCCGATATACGCTTCTGGTTGTTGTAATGTTGGCACATTTAAGAATACCAATGATTGACGTAGATGATGGTTCGCACCAAAACCGCCGATACCACCAGGTGAAGCAGTAACAACTAGTCCAGGTTTGTTATCCCAAACACTATGGCCATAAGGACGAGAACCAACATCTAAAGCATTTTTTAGAACAGCAGGAACAGATCGGTTATATTCAGGTGTCACAAAAACAACGCCAGCTAAATCTTTTACTTCCTCACGGAAACGAGTCCATTCCGCTGGGGCATTTTCAGGTGTTTCAAGATCTTCATTATAAAAAGGCAGATCATCGATTTTTACAAAGACACTTTCATATCCTTCAGGTAATAATTTTGCAAAAGCCTCTGCAACTTTTTTATTGTATGAATCTTTTCTTAAGCTTCCTACAAAGAAACCAATTTTTTTAGTCATCAATAATTCCTCCCTTTATCTTTCTATATTTATCTTACAAAAAATAAGTAACTGGAGCAAATAATAACCCTTGGTTGTAAAAAGTCAACGGTTGGCTAAAAAGTATTGAATAGTACTTTTGGTTTCGATTCTTTAGACGAAGTGCTCCTTTATGTGGATAAAATCACCAGTATGTCAAAGCCAAATACCAAAAAACTGGAACTATCAGCAGTAATCGATGTATACCATCAAGATGATAAGAGAAACTCTCTCAAGAGAAATGAAGTAACGGCTAGGCGTCACACAAATACCGTTGAATGAATTTAAACTATTGTTTTACGATGGACCTACTTTATCATTTGATCTAATGGCTATGGAGAAATCTTCACCAGTTTGTTGTGAGAAAAAGAACAAAAGACTTTTTTCCACACCTGTTTTAGCTGATGTGGAACAAAGCAATAATGAGGTTGTATTTTCAAATGATGGCGAAATCGTTTTATCAGTTGCAGTTGAGGAATTGAAACCACATACGAAAAAAAGTGAGTTTCCCGCTAGTTTCTTCTCTGTGAAACATTTAAGCAGATTTTTTGCTCCCTGACAGTCAGACATAGGTCAATTCTTTTGTTGCTACCTGTATTTAAAGTAAACGCTATTTTCTCATTTTTTTTGAGATAAAAACTATCAATATTGGCACGCCTGCTCACTCATATTGATAGTTTGTGTAAAAAAATACATGGTAAACTCTCCTTATAAAATCAAACAAAGGAGGTCGGGAGTTAAACGATTCGATGATAAAGGGGGCGGATAATGATTGAAGGTTGTTTTATGAATGAAAATAGTAACTATTTATGTAAAAGAATCAAAATGATACACAATCAACGATCCGAAATGGAGGAATTTGATGATGAATAAGCGTGAAATGCGCCATAGTAGTCCTCCGAATTATGTTAAGAGTAAGATTTGGAATAGATTCAAAATAAAAATACTCGTTTCGTTTGGTTTTCTTTTCGCCTTGTTGTTATCGCTGGCGACTCCCATCAACAGTATAGAAGGAAGTAATACCGTTGAAGCAGCCACTACTGAAACGAGAGTTCCGTTCACAGTACCAGAGACTTATACAGACGGTAACGAAACGATTAAATTCGATGTCAGCGGTTACTTAGTTGACGGTTGCCTTTCCCAGACTGATGATGTCAAAATCGTGATATATGATCCACCGGTAAATCCGCCAGCTGCACAAATCTGGAGTGCAAACGCTGTTGCCGGCTTGCCAGTAGGAAGTGCAGAAAAAAACGGGAATAATTACACGTATACATTTACAGCCGATAGATTGATTAGTAGTGATATCTTTTCCCAAGATGGTGAGATGACAGTTAGCCTTGGCGCTACAGAATTCAAGATAAGTAAAGATGGGACGCCAATTACTGTAAAAGCATCTAGATTAAAAATCAATTACGTGGATACGGATGGCAATCCTCTAGATAATCCCCCTGCATTATCAGAAGTAAGTAACGCGGATCTACAAGCCAATTCTGATGATGTTTTTAATGGGAAAGCTGGCAGATTAGATGGGCAAGTGACCAATATTCCAGGATATACCTTCAAATTAGACCAATCCACACTGACTGTGCCTAATGCGCCTGCTCCTGACTTGAAAGCAAGTACAACGGCAAATGATGGGTCACTATTTGAGGGCATTCGAAATCTTATAAATGACGCTAAGTATGGCAGCGGTCATATCAAAGATGGTTCAGTTTTGACCTTAGTCTATCAAGGGTTGAAACCCACCGCAAAAATTGCTATTGTGCCTATTGATAAGCGGACTGACCATTATGGCGTAGGTGACATGGTGTTCCAATATGGCGATGTTGTGTACAACAAAAAAATTACGACCCAAGCTGATCTGCTCAAACAAATTGTTCAAGGGGTTAGTTACAGTGATGGAATAGGCAGGAACCTTGATTACAAAAATTTTACTATTTCTGGCGACGTAATTAAGCTGGATGGTAGTTTGGATACAAGTAAAAAAGGAACGTATGAGGTTTCTGTAACCTATAATTCTGATGAAATTCAAAAAAGTGTTACTGTCAAAACAGAAATTACTATCGAACCAACCTTCCATGTCAAGATAAACTGGGTAACCGATACTGGGAAGAGAGTAGCGGGGCTGTATGATCACATCCTATTGGGTGAGAAAACACTTGACGAATTAGACACCACATTCGGAAATACTTATAATAAACAAATCCAACCTAAAGATACAACCCATTATATGGTAAATAATCATAATCAAGCAAGTATAGAAAAATCAACCTATGAGATCAAACAAGATGGAAAGGTCGTAGAATCAGATACCGGCTTAACGAAGTTTGGTTCAGACTGGAAGACGGTCATCAGTGCACTCGAGGATGCAACACGCCAGTACGATTATAGTAACGTGCAAACCACCGAATACACCTTGAACTACGTGTATGTAGTGCCTAAAACTGGGGTTTTGAACGACGCTTACTTCAGGTTACATGAAGATGCTCTTCTTAGGGATGATTTCCCTGGAATGACGTTAAGTGATGGCCAAGTAGTAGACAGTCTGTGGGGGGGGCTGTCTTATGATAGTCCGATTGTTGATAGCGATACTCAAGTCGATACCAGTAATGCAGGGGACTTTCCGGTAACAGTAAGGTATAAGTTTGGGATGATAGACGTTACTGCAACTGCCACGATTCACATTTTTCCGGTAATTTATCTTTTTACCCAGTGCGTTGATGAGGATGGCAAGAAAATAAAAGATTTTAATCCCCAAGGGGACTTTGATGGTGGAAAGCTATTTTTTGCCCCGCCAGATCCGGTCATAAACGGGCTCATCCCTTCGTTCAAGAAGTCGAAGCTTATTGAAAAAAGAGATGACCAGATTGTAGCACTTCATGAGGCTGAGTTCCAGAAAACGAATTGGTCTGATGTTCTAACTGCAATCAATGGTGAAGGATTAACGGCTAAGAAAGGATCAAACGTCACAATTTATGATTTGAGCTATGTTTACGTAGCACAACAAACAGCTGTCTTAACGATCGATGGTCAAGCTGAAAAACCCGTGATAGGGGAACCAGGGGATGAGATTTCCTTTGATAAAACTGATGATCAGCTGGTCCGAGGCGGCTATTCCTATACGGTAACGGGGCCTGACGGTACAACTTATGACAGTTTAGCTAAAGCTTTAGAAGCCAACAAGACATTTGATGATTCAAAATTGTCGTCAACCAACGAAGATTCCCACAAACAAGTATTTGAGGTTGTTTATAAGAAAATACCTGAGACAGGAATCAATTTGAACAATCAGTCACTGATACCGTTAGTAGTTGTTTCCCTTGCAGGCTTAGCATTCTTTGTTTTCAGAAAATTGAAACGAATTAAATAGTTGAACAAATTAGTGATGTTGCTAAAAAGGTCGTAGAAGAGGAAATACAGATGATTGAAAAATTCCACAAGAAAAGAAAAAATAAAATCGAAAAAAGGACAACCGAAAACACAAGGAAAGATGGGACAAAACCTAGTTTAACTGAGGATATTTTGAATCTCGTCTTGAAAATATTCATTATCATCGCACTGTTTTGGTCGCTTTTTGTATTCGTTTTCGGACTGCATCAAGTGGAAGAAACTGGTATGTCACCAAGCATCAAGCCAGAAGATATCATTATGTATTATCGCTTGGAGAAAGACTATGACCTGTTAGATCCAGTTGTTTTAAAGGTAAAAGATACGGTGCAAGTGCGCCGAGTAGTGGCCAAAGCTGGTGATACAGTAGATATCACTGCCGAAGGACTAGTTGTCAATGGGTCACTGCAAACCGGGCTGGAAAAGGATTTTGTCAATGGCGATACGTTGCCTTATAAACAGGGCATCACTTTTCCCATCACAATCAAAAAAGGTGAAGTATTTTTATTGGGAGATAATCGGCAGCAAGCACAAGATTCAAGGATCTATGGACCAGTAAAAATCAAAGATACGATGGGAAAACTAATGTGGGATTTAAGACGACGGAACCTATGAAATTATAAAAACAAACAGAAAAGAGGAATTTTAATGAAAAATGCAAGAATGAAAAAAATCGGACTGACTTTTGGTTTAGTTGGCTTGGCACTTGGACTATCAGGAATCAAGGCTTACGCTGCGGATACAGCAGCACCAACTAGTAAAGATGTTCGATTCACCAAGACCTTAGTTTCTCCCGCATCGAACTTAGCGGAGATTCCTGACATGAAGTTTGATTTTACGTTTACAGGCGTAGGGTTTTATCCATATTCAGGAAATGGTGTGGCTGATCAAGCGGATGGATCTGTGACCGTACCAGATTTAGCATCACAAGAAATCAAATTTACGGAACAAGATATGAAAGCTGCAAATGATAAAGATGGTATGAATACTGTAACGAAGCAAAGTACGGACGTTATTGGGGGAGTAACTTTCCCTAAAGCAGGTGTTTATCAATACACAGTTAAAGAAGCAGATGATACAAATACCTTTGCGCCAGATCCGAATAAGAAGGAAGAAGTTACTTACGATGGCAATACCTACACTTTAAGAATCTGGGTAACAATGGATAAAAATGGCAACAATACGCCAAGTGGAACGGTAGATAAGGTGGAAAAAGTCGTAGTAACAGATAAAAATGCCAATAAGGTTGATCCAACACCAGTTACCCCAACGCCAGATACTCCTGTCGATCCGGATCATCCAGTGGTACCAACACCTGAACCAAATAAAACCTTCAACTTTAAAAATATCTATACTGTGACAGCCTCAGACAAACCTTTTAACGGAAATGATCCTAAAACGGCACCATTCTGGATCAGTAAAGAAGTTAAAGGGCAAATGGCAGATAACACACTCGATTTTGATTACACTTTGGATATTGCGGCAAATGAACTTACAGCTGGAAAAGATTATGAATTAAATATCAAACGGACAAACGACGATGTAGATAAGGTAAAAGTTACTCCTGGAACACCCGCTACATTCAAGCTAAAACATGGCGAAATTGCTTATTTTGAAAAGATCCCAGCTGGAGCTATGGTAAATGTCAAAGAAGCAGATACAGCTGATTATGATGAAGCAAATGAAGCTACTTTTAATGGGGAAACACCAGTTACTGGTACTCTTGAAGCAGCAGGAGCACTCGGAACAAAAGGGGATAATTCCGTTGCGTATACGAATACTCAAAATGGTGGAAATATTACACCAACTGGGATCCTATTGAATAACTTCCCTTATATCGCTTTGATTCTAGCAGGATTCGCAGGTTTGGCCTTTTATATCGTTAAAAAACGTCATCAAGATGCATAAAATTTCTTAAGAAAAAAGCAAAAGGAGAACTTTTCACATGGAGAACAAATCTAGTTTGAAAAAACATTTGTTTTGGGTGACAAAAGGATGTATCGGTCTGCTAGATAAATTCATTGATCTTATCGCTGTTCTCCTTTTGTTACTGATGTTCAGCTACGGTATGTTTAGTATTTGGGACAACCAAAAGATTCTCTTAAATGGTCAATCTAGTGAGTATCAAACATTTAAACCAGAAACAAGTAACGCACCAAGTTTTTCTGAGTTACAAAAGAAAAATCCGGATGTTTTTGCTTGGCTAAATGTTTATGGCACCCAAATCGATTACCCAGTCCTACAAAGCGGCGATAATGAAAAATATTTGAATACGGATGTTTTTGGGAATTACAAAATGTCAGGTTCGATCTTCATGGATTATCGCAATAAAAAAGATTTTTCCGATTTCAACTCGATTATCTATGGGCATCATATGGCGGAGTCTGCAATGTTTGGTGATCTGGATAAATTTAAGGATCAAGATTTTTTTAAGGAACACGCCTTTGGGAATCTCTATTTTCAAGGCAAGGATCACGGAGTTAAATTCTTCGCATTTTTAAACGTTGATGCGTTTGACGCGCAGATTTATCAGACGCCGGTAACGGGAAGGGAAAACAGTCAGAGGTATCTCGATGCAGTAAAAGAAAAGTCGCAATCCTATCGCGAACTGAATGTCCGTCCTGAAGACAGGCTAGTCCTGCTAAGTACGTGTTCAACAGACGCTACGAACGGACGATATGTGTTGGTTGGTGTGATCACGGATAAAAAGATCGCTATTCCTAAGGAGCTTCAAACAAAGACGCAGCAGAATACTTTCACCGGGAAAGCCGTCAATTACTTACGTTCAGTTCGTTTGAAAAGTCAAAAGAGCCTACTCTTGTTTATCTTATTGTTTCTAGTCTTGCTCTTCTGGTATGTGATGCTCATTACTCAAAGAAAAAAGCGGGAGAAAGGAGGGAAATATGAAAATAAAACGAATTAATGCTTTACTGATAGGGATTTTAGGACTTTTAAGTGTGTTTCTTTTAACGCCAGATGTATTTGCAGAAGAAGTAACTCTTCCAGTTTTGATTCAGCAAAATGTTCAAGGGAAAACAATCAACTATCGACTTTCTACGCAGGATGAAAATGCAAATTATCCGGCAGAAGCGGGAAATGGACTGTTTTCCATCAGCGATGATCAAAGCTTGACGCTACACTTTGCATTTTTCAAACCAGGCAACTACCACTATACGTTGGCACCAGTTGAAAAGAACTTGATCCAAGCACAAGAGCAGATATATGACATTAACGTTTTGGTTTTCTATAATAAAAATTCTCAGCTTTCATCGGTAATATCCGCAACAAATTCAGCTGGCTACAAGGTGGACTCCATCGCCTTTGCAGGTGTTGCTCCAGATAAAAATCCGGCAAATCAAGGGGGAGACATTGGGGGAAAGACCGCAATCAAAATGTATCCCAAGACAGGTGAGTTAAAGAGCCAAGTCTCGTTATTCGGTTTGCTACTGGTAGTTGGGGTGATGATCATTGGGGGCACGCGCCAGTATTTTTATCAACAAAAGGGGAAATCAAGGGTGTGATAGCTTTCCTTTACTTCCTTTTGATTACTGGAAGAATGCACTCGTTTCTCCATTAGAGAAGAAAAGTATCTACTACTTTATTTATAGAAAATTTGGCTCTATTATCTATGCTTATGCCGCTCATCATTTGCTGTTTCTGCGCTTTGTATTCATACTTGGGGGGAAAGCGTTTCGTGTGCACCTGTATCATGTTCAGATCTTGCACGATAGACAGTTGATTGTTTGAGCAAAGAAGCAAAAATTTTAGGAAGCATGTGGATTTCAGCGAATAGTATCCGTCGTTTATTCGAGAGCCTATAGCAAGACTGATTTTTAGATTTGTCCCACAGTCCATTTGTTTATCTACAGGGGGAAAGATTTCGGTGTATCATAGCAAAGTATTAAAAAAATTGCAGCTGTAAAGAAAAAAAGCTTTACAGGGTAAAAAAAAACTGTTACACTACATCTTGTGAATAAAACAATGGAGGTGGAAATATATAATGGCAGTTAAAATCCGTTTAAAACGTATGGGTTCTAAAAAGAGTCCTTTTTACCGTATCGTAGTAGCTGATTCACGTTCTCCTCGTGATGGACGTTTCATCGAAACTGTAGGTACTTACAATCCTTTGAAAGATCCTGCAGAAGTAGTTTTAAAAGAAGATTTAGTTCTTAACTGGTTGTCTAAAGGTGCACAACCTTCTGATACAGTACGTAACATCCTTTCAAAAGAAGGCGTTATGCAAAAACACCACGAAGCTAAATTCTCAAAGAAATAAGGTGATCGGATATGAAAGATTTAAGCGAATTAGTCTTAACAATCGTTCGTCCGTTAGTCACTCATCCTGAACAGGTCCAGTTAGAAGTCGTTGAATCAAATGATTTTTACGAATACAATCTAACCGTGGCTCCCGAAGATATTGGTCGTATCATTGGCAAACAAGGCCGAGTTGCAAAAGCAATCCGGACGATCGTCTATGGTGTGCGGCTAAATGCACCAAAAAAAGTGCGTTTGAATATCGTCGATAATAAGGAATAATCAAAAGCTGTTTCGTTCATGCGAAACGGCTTTTTTATTATACATGGTTTTGATTGGCAAAAGACTACAGAGAGCGTATTCTTAAAGTAAAGAGGAGGAAATACATATGAAAAAATGGTGGATCGTTATACCAGCTATCCTATTTTTAGGCGCTTGTCAAACCTCGGCTGATCGAACAACACAAAAACAAGAAAATCAAGAGAAGGACCAAAGCCATTCTCAAGTTACACAGATGACTACAGAAACATCTACAGGAGAAAGTGCCAAGGGCAAAGAAGAACATTCAGACGCCAAGACAGGAACAAATCAGACCCAAAAGACCGCCTTTGAGCAATTGAAAGCCGAACAGCCAACGCTACCAATGCCACAGGTCATCCCGATTTCTTCAGGGAATCTAAATCTCGCTGCAGCACAATCAAAGCAAGGATACACGGTCCTCTACTATGCGTTGCCAGAAAAACTCGCGCTAAATGCACAAGCGTTGAATCAAGAAACACCGATCGCCACTTATCTTTATCAATACGGATTTGCTTCAAGCCAAGAAACCATCAATGTGTTGCAACCTTTTACGATCGATAAGAATGGGCAAAAAGTCGATCTCGGTCATCAAATCATTGCCTATCAACAAGGAGCAGCTGGATCGAATTATCTTGAATGGCAAGAAGGAAACTGGCGTATCCGAGTGCGATCAAGCAACATCGAAGGACAAGATCCACTACCTTTAGCGAAAAAAATCGTAAATTATTTAGAAAAGGCCACTCTACCGGCACCTGAAAAATATGGGAAAATCACAGTCGATATGAATGATTCATCCAATCAAGCTACGCAGGTCATTTGGCAAGAACCGAATAATGTCTTTACAGTCACACATCAAGACGCATTAGCCGCCCTAGAAATGGCTGTTTCAATGAATTAAGTGCCAATTTATGATTTTGGGCATGACGAAAGTAAAAAGAAGGGTAGAATTGCCTATAACCACATGCTAAAATAAAACAGATACGTAATACGTTGTTTTTTATACTGAATGAAAAAACGGATAAACGTTGCATAAGAAAAAGAAAAGGGGATACAAGTTGACTGAATATTTAAATGTAGGAAAAATTGTCAATACTCAAGGAATAAAAGGCGAAGTCCGTGTCATCTCAACAACGGATTTTCCTGAAGAAAGATATAAAAAAGGTGCAGTTCTGACCTTGTTTCAAGAAAAAAAAGCACCGATCGAATTAACAGTCAAAAGCCACCGAAAACACAAAAACTTTGATATCGTAAGTTTTGAAGGTCATCCATCGATCAATGACGTAGAAAAATACCGCGATGGGATACTTAGAGTGTCAAAAGAAAATACAGTAGAGTTGGAAGAAAATGAATTTTACTACCATGAAATCATTGGAGCAACTGTCGTCGATGAAGATGGAACAGAGTTAGGTAAAATCAAAGAAATCCTTTCACCAGGAGCAAATGATGTCTGGGTCGTCCAACGTCAAAAGAAAAAAGATATATTGTTGCCTTATATCGATTCGGTTGTTAAAGAAGTAGATACGAAAAATGGTATTGTACGCGTAGAAATCCCTGAAGGACTGATTGACGATGAAAATTGATGTATTAACATTATTTCCGCGAATGTTTGAAGGACCAATGGGCGAATCGATCATTGGTAAAGCAGTCAATAAAGGATTATTGGATATCAATATCTCAAATTTTAGAGATTATTCAGACAATAAACACCAAACCGTCGATGATTATCCCTATGGTGGTGGGGCAGGAATGCTACTAAAAGTCCAACCAATCTATGACAATATCAAAGCAATTGAGGAAGCTGCACCGGAAACAAAAAAAAAAGTGATCTTATTAGATCCGGCAGGAAAACAATTCGATCAAAAGATGGCCGAAGAATTTTCACAAGAAGAACATTTAGTATTTATCTGTGGTCACTATGAAGGCTATGATGAACGGATCAGAAGTCTAGTTACAGATGAAGTATCATTAGGCGATTATGTATTGACCGGAGGCGAGCTAGGTGCGATGGTAATGATCGATGCTACGGTACGGCTATTACCAGATGTCTTAGGAAACCAGACTTCTGCTCAAACGGATTCTTATTCAACCGGTCTACTGGAACATCCGCAATATACTCGCCCAGCAGAATACAAGGGAATGAAAGTACCCGAAGTCTTGACAAACGGCAACCATAAGTTGATTGAAGAATGGCAATTAAAAGAATCACTACGAAGAACCTATCTGCGCCGTCCAGATTTATTGGGACAGCTAGAAATGACGTCACAAATGCTCAAATTCTTAGAAGAAATCAAACAAGAAGAAAACGAATAGCAGATATAGCTAGGAAAAAATAAAATTATCCTTTACATGAAAATCGTAATATGTTAGTATTTTATGGTGAGTGCAAAGCACTTAACTATTACGATGTTCCGCTGTGAGAAAAAGCTCATACGAATGTTTGGAATAAGGAGAAAAGATCAATGAATCCATTAATCGAAGAATTAACAAAAGAACAATTACGTTCTGACATTCCAGCTTTCCGCCCTGGTGACACTGTACGTGTTCATGCGAAAGTTGTCGAAGGTACACGTGAACGTATCCAGTTATTTGAAGGTGTTGTAATCAAACGCCGTGGTGCTGGAATCAGCGAAACTTATACAGTACGTAAAGTTTCTAACGGAGTGGGCGTTGAACGTACATTCCCATTGCACACACCACGTGTTGCAAAAATCGAAGTTGTTCGTTACGGTAAAGTACGTCGTGCAAAATTGTACTACTTACGTGCATTACACGGAAAAGCAGCTCGTATCAAAGAAATCCGTCGTTAATCTATCGCTATCAGATAGTGGAAGAACCCTTGTTTATCAAGGGTTCTTTTTTTAATAGTTATTTTTATATTTTGTAAGATTAGTTGTACTTTGTTTTCAGTAACGAAAAGGGGCAAGCTTTTATTTAAGAAATTTATACATGTTTAATGAAACATGGTTTTTTGCTACGTGAAAGTAATCTTTAAGAAATGCTAGCAATTGTTATCTAATTCTTTAAGTATAAGTTCGATTAACCTATCGATAGTATTAGGATTTTTGTACTATTTTTATATCTGTTTAAGGCATAAATGAACTATTATCATCATGGTATTTATTATTTGGTAGATAAAATGAGTTATGAGTATTGATGTAATGATTTATGAACTCAATTAAGTTGAACCATGTTTCATTATTAAATTCACTATCAAAATAAAAATGTTGGATATTTTCTATTGATCCCTCATATGTGTCAGAAATAAGAATATCAGCTTCTGCTATAGTATCCGTAAATTTTATAGTATTTGTATTATAAAATTTTTTCAAAAAATTTTTGATGGTTGGAATTGTGTATAAATTTTTTGAATAACTCACGTATAATTTCACAGGTTCAATTTTTTTGTTGGTAATATAGCAAAAATATAAAATTGCTAATAGTGTATCAATGCTAGATTTATTGAAATTTAAAAAATTAATTTTTAAAATTTTGCATTCTGAGACTAAAAAAACCTTAATTTTTTCTATCATAGAAAGATAATGACGATTTTGTAAACTGTACTGCTGTAATTTAGGATAATTATAATCAAGTGAATAGATGTCATAATTAAAATGTTTAATATAAATAAAACGAATGAGGAGCAAATAATAAGTATCTATATAAGATTCATATGAAAATTTAAAATTAAATTTTCTTGAGTAATCTGCTAAGAAAGTATTTAGAAGATTTCCAATTCGATTTTTCGAATTCTTAAATTGATGAAAAATTTTTTCTTTATGTGAAAAACTATCCAGCTCTGGGATTGCAAACCTAATGATAAAAGAAAAATATAGATTTTCATTATTGTTTTGATTTGAAGATAATTGAAATGTACGATTGTTTAAATCATGTAAAAGAAATGGCTCAATATCTTTTTGGAAATCCTTAGTTAGTGAGACTGTATTTTTATTTGAAATACGTTTCGAATTAATTTTTTGAATTAATTTAAGCTTTACTTTTTGTGAACAGCATAATCTATTTTCCAAACTCGTTGATAAAAAGAAATCTTTAATTTTGAAATCATTTAGATAAGTTAAATCAACTGTATGATAGATATTCCAAAAAAAAAGATAATAAAAAAAACGAACGCCTATCTCACTTCCGGTGATATTACCAAATTTAGAATTCACAGATAATTTAACATCAAGTTTTCTAGCAAGTTTATTTATATTAGCAATTTTTTTATAGATTGTGGGAACACTTAAATTTACATCATAAGCTAATTGTTCAATACTAACGTATTTATTACGGATCAATGAGTGTAGAACAATAAAAGTAGTATTTTGTTGAATATAAAATACACGAAGTTTATCGATATAAAAATTCACCCCTACGTTTTTATCAAATGTTATTTTATAGATATGGTCACTTTTAACATCTAAATTAATATTAGAATCCAAATCAAAGCACTTTTGAACATCGATAAATAATTGGTTGATGTAACGATAACAAGTAGGTTGACTCAAAGAAAATTTTTTTTGAATCTGAGAAAAGGATACGCCATCCTCTGAGAATAGAATAAATTTAAAAAGTTCTAAGTTTTTTTTGTCTAGTTTGTCCATTAATAAATCATCCATTTTTTCACTCCTCATTTCTAAAAAATTCACTTTTAGGCTAAATTATCATTTTCTGATAAAAATATCCAGTTATCTTTATAAAAAAAAATAGAAGAAATCTTTATAATGTAAAAGATGCTACCTACAAATTAGAGAAAAATCTTTATTTAAGGAGGAAATGGAATGAGAATTTTTTTAGACTCGAATTATGATAAAATTTTGAACGTCGCCTCAATTATTAATAATAGCAAAGCTATGACAATAAAAGAAATATCTGAAAAAGTAAGTCTTTCTATCCCTTCAGTAAGAAATATTGTTGATTGTATTGAGAAAAATAATTTAACTACAAAAGAAAATTTTTTTATTGAAGAGCTACCAAATAAAAGTGTTGAAATTCGTGCAATAAATTATCCACTGCAACAGTTAGCTGATAACTATTTAGAGCAGTCAATTCTATTTTTAATGGTGAAACAACTTTTAGAAAATAGAAAGATAGTATCTAGTAAATTTTGTGAATCCTACGGAATTAGTGCTTCGTCATTTTCTAGATATCGAATGAGCTTAAAAAAGTATTTGCAATCAATTGGATTAGACTTAAGTAGGGAAAATGAAATTATCGGAAATGAAATGTTAGTACGCAGTTTTTTTATTGCTTTTTTTCGATATAGTAATTCAAAATGGAAATTTTCTCCGTCAGTATATATTAGTTTGAAAGAATTTCTTTCAAAAAATTATATGGATTTAGAGCAGTTTACAGAGAACGAATTAAGGGTTATGTGCTTAATTATGTATATAGGTAATAAAAGGATTGCACAAAAAAATTTTTTGTCAGATATATTTTTTGCTAAATTAGGAAATATTTTTATCAGAAATACAGTTATAGCAAAAAAATTTTTTGATTATTTCAAGAAAAAAGGATTGGATAATGAACAAATAGAATTTGAAGTAGGATATCTTCTATTCTCTTTGAAAAAAGAGGGATTACTTTGCGACAATCAAGTGCTGCAATTAATGGAAAAATTTCTATTATCTTGTACAGAAGAGTACAAGATTGGGTACCAACTAAGTTTGGCTGTTACTAGTAATTCAGATAATTCAGCTATTTGTAAGGAAATACTTATCGAGTTGATTTTCATGAATTTAATTATAAAAAAAGGGTATATTCCTTATAGACACTTCTATTATGTGTATGATGAAGAAAATTTTTGTTGTTTTAATAATGCAGAGAAAAAATTACTTGAAGATACATATGATATTCTTAGTGTAGCAATGGAATGCCAAGAAGTATTTTTATATTATAAAGAGTTCATCGAACTGTATAATTTTAAAGAATTGGCTGATTATTTTTTCACTGTATTATACGCAATTTTAATTAAGAGTAAACTTTCTAAACCAAGACCTATTACTATTTTTATCGAACATTCTAAGTTTATGAATTGTCTCATTTTAAGTAATAAATTAAAGTCTATTTTCCATGAAAGCATTGAAATAATCGAAAATTGTAATAACAAAGTTGATATAGTCGTGACGGATATTAGTAATAGTAAAAAAGGGGGAAATGTGATCAGAGTATCTTCATATTCTGATGAAAAAGATTTTGAATTACTATTATTAAAAATATTGGATATAAGGAAAAAGATAGATGAAGGAGATACAATTAAACATTTATTACCGTATCTCTCTAGAAAATAAATGCTTAAAAAATTTCAAACTCAAGAATCCCATTTTTTTTATTAGGTTAAAAAAATATGGGATTCTTGAGTTTTTTTTGATGGTATATTTATTTAGGGGAGAGTAAGAAGTTACTGAAAGGAGGAGATGAATATTTGCTAAACATTTTAACTAAATTCGAAAATAATCACTATAAGATACGCTTACTTTTTTTTATGTTTCTAATTAGCTTTATCTTTTCTTTTTATGGGGGACATTCGATTGGATATGCAGAAGAACAAGATGAGAAACTTTTATTTCAAAATAAGAATGAATCTGTATTTGTTAATGAAGAAATCAAATTTTCTCTGTTGGTCAGCTGTACTGAAGAGAAAACAATTTCAGTTCAATATCCAGAAGATTTTAAAATTAATATAGAAAAAATAAATGAAATAAATAAGGGCACAATTGAAGATGAGATTAATCATTGTTGGAGAATTTTTGGACTCAGGAACTGCTTCTTTTTATGCAGATAACGGAAAAGAAAAATGTGAAATAAGTTTTTCTATAGAAAATAAACCTGATTCTTCGTATCCACTTATAGGAAATGAAGAAACTAGTCTATCTTCTCAAGAAGCGATTCATTCTCTACAAGAAGATAAAGAAGATATTAGAAATGAAGAAGAAGATAAAACTAGCAATGGAATTACTACTTATGCTACATTGCCTTCTTTTGATTGGAATTTATTAAATAGTGACGGATTGGATCTAACTACTTTTACTCAAGTAAGCCAAAATACACCTGTCAAATTATCTGGTGGAATATTTGATAATCAGGAACGTAATTATTATTTATTTTTAGGACATTACGAAGGGAATTATAGCTATCGGACCGGTGCTTTTGAAAAAAAGACTGATATGAGTGCAACAATGAGTAAAACAACTTTAGAATATAGACCAATTTTAAGTCCAGCAGTTTTAGGAATAAAAAAACAAACTGGAAGTGAACCTTCAACCAAAGTTGTTGATTATAGTTATGTAAACGGTCCTGCGAATCTGTTTGATATTGGAGAAATGGATACACCAAATGACATAATAAAAAAAAGTGGATTGAGTACAAAGGACAATTATTTTTCTTTTATGATAGCTGAATATATTAAAGAAAATGAGTTGGTAGCATATGGATATTTGGTTAGGGGAGATCCATCTACAAATGTGCAGACAGATTATCAACCAGTTAGAATCCATGGATATGTGCGTGATGTTAAATCGGGTCGAGTTAGATACGATGTCAGTTTTTACAATGATCAGCCTACAATAAAATATTATGGCTTAACTTATGGGTTACATATAGATATTGGAGGGGCTCATGTAAAATCAAAATTATTTTCTAATGGAGATAAAGGTCTTTACTTTGACGAAGAGAATGTTCCAGCAGATGGAATTGGTGAAAAGCTCTACTTTCATACAAAACAATATGGAAATACTAATGGTCCAACTAGCTTTAAGGTAGGAGATATAGATGGTGTTTATTCTGTGGGATATTGGTCGAACATAGCAAAAAATCGTTATTGGTTATATGGTTCTATTGATGGATATAAAAAACCCTATGAACAATGGGATAGAATTGAACCAGAAGGGTATCAGTTTCCTTTAAAACATCCATTGTTTATTTTAAGATGGGATCCAATTAGCGTTTCTGGATTTGGAGTTGGTATGGGAAGCTTAGATATCTCAATAGAGGAAAATAGAGAAGTGAAACCGGAAGTGGAAAAAAAATATAATAACTTAACATCACAAGATGATAAAAATCATATTGGCGATGTATTAGAATTTGAACTGAATGCTACTAACAAAAAAGATGCTGAAGCAAAATGGGAAAATGTCACAATTACAGATAAGATACCAGAAGATTTAACGATAGATCCTAATTCATTTAAACTTCAACAAGAAACGAAAACAACTCATTTACCAGAATCAATTTATGATAAAGATACAAGAACCCTGAAATATGGACCATTTGATTTAGACCCAGGTTCTACTGTAAGACTAATTTTCACTGCCAAAATAACTAGTGGTGCAGGAAAAACAATCATTAATAACATGCAAGCAGGAAATCATTTGGATACTGAAAAAAGAGAAGATGAGGTATCAATTTTTATTGAAAATGTACCAATAAAATTCAACCTAATACAGGAAGTTTTGCATGCTGATGGAACTAAAGCCACATCTGCTAAAAAGGGCGAACAATTAACATATCGATCAACAATAAAAAATCCATTTTCAGCTAATGATGAGAATAAAAAGTACAAAACTATACAAATAAATTCATTACCATTAGATACTAATCTCGAGGATGTTTCTGAAATATGTTTTAAAGAATCCAATGGAACTAAGATTGCTGGGGCTTTTTCATCTTATGATCCCACAAATAAGTTTGTGTTTGCGGCGTTGATATCAAATGGTGATAACTCTATTAATGCAAAGCAAGATATTTTTATGGAATATAAAGTCAAAATAAAAAGTGATGTCAAGAATCTCACTGAAATTATTGGCCAATCCGAAGCATCAGCTGTGTTAACCACTGGCGAAATTTTAGAAAAAACATTATCAAATAAAGTAACAACTAGAATAGGAGGAAATTTAGTTTTTGTATCTGCACCAATTCTACTTACGTATGGACAAAATATGAATATTGAGGAAAAGGATAAAAATTATTCTATTCAAGCTAAAGACAGTGATTTAATTGTTCAAGACTATAGAGGAGAAGGAAGTTATTGGAAACTAACGGCAATTTTAAAAAAAGATTTAACTAGTGAAACCGGTCATAAATTATTCAATAGCCTTTTTTACTGTATTAACGGCAAATCAGAACTCTTCTCAACAAATACTTCTCTTCTTATCAAGGAAAATAAGACAGAAAACGATGCAGCAATAAATATTTCTCGTGACTGGGAAGGAGAAAATTCAGGACCTATATTAAAGATCAAGGCTGGAAAAGCTCATGCAGAAAAATATGCCGGTAGTATTCAATGGACATTACAAGACGTACCAGAAAATCAAGAGTGAGGGGGCAATGAAAAATGAGAAAATTTTTTTGTTTTCATTATTAGTGTAAGCTTTATATTTTCAAATGGAATGATAGGTTATGCCGAAGAATCAATTGAAACAAACTCCAAAGGTAATATAGGATTCTATGGGTCATATCAAAAATCAACAGATACCTCTGGTTATGATATAGAAGATAATGTAATTGCTTATGAAGATAAATATGAAAATAAATCCTTCCCTCTTACTGGAGAAAAAAAAGAATTAACAGTGGTTACTATTGGAGTAGGAATACTCATATTATTACTCCTATTATTAAAGAAAAGAAAGGAAAGAGAAAATGAAAAATAATACTTTGAAAAACATACTTTGGACGGGCATCTTAATCTCTGCATCTTTATCAACATTTGCTATTTCTGGATTTGCAGAAGATGAGGGCGATTATACAAGAAATATTAAAAGCAACGGTATAATACAATTTACACCAGATACTAATCCAACTGATCCAGTAGATCCTAACGACCCTGACCCTGCTAACCCTATCAAGCCCTGGGATCCATCCACACCGAATCATGAGGCAGTTCCAGGAACTGCAGGCCCATTAAGTTTGGATTTTGCATCAAGTTTGGATTTTGGAAATAATAAAATTACAAATAAAGATACGATTTACTATGCAGAACCACAATTTTTATGGAATGATGACAAATCTGATTTTAATCCATCAAGTGCTAGACCCAATTATGTACAAGTTACTGATAAACGAGGTACTAATAGCGGCTGGACGTTAACGTTGCAACAACAAGGACAATTTAAAAACGAACAAACACTGAATAAAGAGTTAACAGGTGCAGCACTATCTTTTGTCAATGGAAAAGCAACCTCGATTATTAAAGATGTAGCTAAGCCTAAAACATTTGATATTATCGATTTAATTCCTGGCGAAACTGTCAATGTAATGGCTGCTGAAAAAGATGCAGGAGCTGGCACATGGGTAAATTACTTTGGTGAAATTGAAACAATTGAAGTGGAAGGAGAAATGGTACAAAAAAATAAAGCCATTTCACTTTTCGTTCCAGGTACAACAGCTAAAGATGCAGTTAAATATGAAACAGAGTTGCTCTGGACACTAACTGATGCACCAGCTAAATAAGAAAAGGGGAAGAATAATAAATGAAAACAATGAGAATTGCTACAGGAATCCTAATTTTTAGTACAGTATTATTGACAGCGAAAAACGTATTTGCAGAGGAAGCTACAGATGCTTTACCAGTATCTCGTAATACGGAAGTTCAGATAAAATTTATTGAAGATAATTCACCAACCGATCCAGTTAATCCAATTGATCCAGACCCAGACAAACCAATTAAACCAGTAGACCCAACAGATCCTAATAAACCTGTTGACCCTGGAACAAGTGGACCGTTGAGTTTAGATTATGCTTCAATTCTAGATTTTGGGGAACAATTAATTTCAGTTAAAGATCAAATATACTTTGCAAAGCCTCAATATTTATTTGACAAGGATGGAGCTGTTGATAAAGATAATCCAGTACCAAATTATGCACAAGTAACAGATAAACGCGGTGGAGAAAAAGGATGGTCTTTAAGTGTTAAACAAAATGGTCAATTTAAATCATTAAAAAATAATAAGGAACTAACTGGGGCAGAGATCACTTTTAAAAATGCCGAAGTAATTTCAAATTCAGATTCAAAAGCACCTAGTGTTGTGAAAAATAGTTTTTCTTTGACAAGTGATGGAACCGGCGTTGCTGAAAATGTTATGTCTGCAAATGAAGGTGAAGGATTCGGTACTTGGATTTATCGTTTTGGGGATGATAAAACAAAAGCAGAGAGTATCGAACTAAGTGTACCAGGTTCTACAGCCAAGGAATCAGATGTGTACAAGACATCATTGACTTGGACTTTGACTGATACACCTGTAAATAAGTAAATTACTGAGAGAGGTCGAGACAAAAGTCGGTTGGGTTTGAGAAATTGGAGAGAAAAACGAACAATACGTTTTTTGTATTGCTCGTTTTTTTTGAAATATCCGAAAAACCTGACTTTTGGACGCCGTTTATTCGAGAGTCTGTAGCAAAACTGATTTTTAGATTTGTCCCAGACTCTTTATTTCATAATTAGATAAAGAGAAAGTTGGAATATGCAATGAGTAGATTAAACAAATTGATAATTTCTTTTTTAGGAATGGCTGTGCTTTTTTTTAGTTATTCTACAGTAACAATTGAAGCTTCAGAGTTGAAATTTAGTGTTGAACCAATTTTACCGGAAAATCAAATCAATCAAGAGCATACTTATTTTGATTTAATAGTAGAACCGGATCAAAAACAAACAGTAAAAGTTCATATGCGCAATGACACTAATCAAGATATTTTTGTAGTACCTCATATAGAAGCAGCTACAACGAATATTAATGGTGTTGTAGAGTACGGCGAGTCGAATAGCAAATTAGATAAAACAGCCCCCTATAATATTGCTGATTTAGTTAAAGCCAAAGAAAAAGAGGTAAAAATTCCTGCAAACAATTCTTATGATTTAGAAATAGAAATAAAAATGCCAAAGGAAAAATTTGAAGGTGTTTTAGCGGGGGGAATTACTTTACAAGAAAAAGATGAACCTCAAAAAGAGAATAAATCAAAGAAGCAACAAGGGTTAGCAATTGAGAATAAATATGCATATGTGGTTGCAATTATTTTACAAGAAAATTTAGAGGAATTGACTCAAACATTAACTTTAGATAAGGTAGTTCCGAGCCAAGTGAACGCTCGAAACACTATAAATGCAACTTTAAAAAATCGCGAAGCGACATATATCAATCAGTTGTCTGTGGAAACAAAAATTACAAAAAAAGGTGATAAAAGTATACTCTATTCATCCGAGAAAGAAGGAATGCAAATGGCTCCGAATACTTCATTTGCATATCCAATCTTTTTAGATGGAAAAAAATTGAAGCCAGGAAAATACACTTTAGATATGAAAGTTAAATCCGCAAAACAAGGCTGGGAATTTACTAAAGAATTTGAAGTTGAACCTGAAGTGGCAAAACGTTTAAATGCTTCAGATGTTACTATCGAAAAAGATAATTATTTATGGTTGTATTCTACAGTAGCAATAGTGATTGTTATTTTATTAGTTTCTTACCTTTTAATAAAAAATAAAAAGAAGGCGGATTTTATAATGAACTTAGCCATTTAAAATAAAAAAAACGCCACGTGAATTCCATGTTATATTGAAGTTACCA